>NZ_JJML01000020.1 GCF_000775285.1 Neosynechococcus sphagnicola sy1
CAATAACGGTCTCACAGGAGGAGTCGGAGCAGACAGTATCGACGGTGGGGGTGGCACTGACAATACGAGTTACAGTGCCTCGAGTGTGGGTGTTTCAATCAACTTGAGTACGGGTGTGGGGAGTGGTGGTGATGCCGCTGGCGATGTGCTCATCAGTATTGAGAATGTCAGTGGTTCAGCCTTCAATGACACCCTGATTGGCAGCACGGTCAATAACAATCTCAGTGGGGGAGTGGGAGCGGACAGTTTGGTGGGGGGTGCAGGCAGAGATAATCTCAGTGGCGGTGATGATGCTGATACCCTCACGGGGGCTGGCAGTGGAGATTTAGGAGTGGGTGCTATTGACACGCTTACGGGAGGAGCTGGCAGTGATTTATTTGTCTTGGCTGAGTTTTACAACGATGGCAATACGGGAACGTCTGGGCTGGGTGATTATGGTTTGATTACGGATTTCAGCACGCTCCTGGATGTGATTCAACTGACAGGTGTTGCCAGTGATTATGTCTTAGCAGCGTCTCCCTTTGGTGGCATCTCTGGCACAG
Source organism: Neosynechococcus sphagnicola sy1 (assembly GCF_000775285.1). NCBI lineage: Bacteria > Bacillati > Cyanobacteriota > Cyanophyceae > Neosynechococcales > Neosynechococcaceae > Neosynechococcus > Neosynechococcus sphagnicola. The sequence goes on from NZ_JJML01000020.1 coordinate 543, forward strand.
CGATCTTCAAGGATGAGGCGGTGGATGAGTTGGTAGGCATTGTTAAGGATGTCTCGGGACTCAATCTGGGAGATAGTTATTTCCAGTTTGTCTAGGTGTGGGGGCGATGCTTAAAGATTCGGTACTCGCCCTTAGGGTTGATTATGACCACCGATGCCAGAGTGAACTGTACAACCTAAGAGGTTAAAACTGACTATTTTTCTGCTCTAGGATATTTTCAAGTAATACTAGACTACGACCGACGCAGATAGATTACAGGAAAAAACTTGTGGAAAATCGAGTTGGTGCCAGCCTGTTGCCCAGCGATCGCGAAGCCATCCACACAGCCATCGCCACAATTAAAGAGAGACTCCCGTTCCTGATTGACCTCTCTAACGAAGAACCTCAGGACTGAGGCTTGGAGGTCGAGCGATCGCGAAAAAATGTAAAACGTTTTACAAAATAACTCGATGATTGCACCCTGGAACTCGGATCACCGAGAAAAAATGTAAAACGTTTTACAAAATAGCTCCACCTCTGGAGAAAATAGCCCGATCGCTCCCCCAAAGAACTCAAATATCTCTGATGCAGCCCTAGGAAAAGTAGTCTTGAGCAACACGGGAGGTCACTCTCGCGATCGCGGAGCACCTGCGCCCAGAACCGTTGTCCCCACCCCTTAAACAGATTTCAACCAGTTATCTAGATCGGATGGAGTGGCAAAATCTAACAAAGCCTCCCCCAACGCCTGGAATTTCTCTAGGGATCACCCTTGCAGTTGAGTCAGTAACCCAGGTGATAGGGTGCCAGACAGGGTGACTCCAACTGAGCCTCCTACGGTTGACCCGGTGGGGGGGTGGGAGTCGGGCAGGTTTTTTTCACAAAATCGCAGGAATAGACATAGGGTTCCTGCCAACTCAAGGGAATTTCTAAAAGATCGCGAGTCCCTGTCATCCCCTGACCGATAAACAGCAACAGGGCAATGCTGTTCAAGCAGATATGAGCCAAGCGCCAGCGGTTTGAACGATCTTGATAAATTTCCTGCACAATTGCCAGGGAAATAATCATCAAAACTGTGACGACGATGCCGTAGTAAAAGTGGGAAACTTGCCACTCGAAATCCCGACGATAAATCCAGGGCTGCTGCCGTCCTAGCAGGCTATCTTGAAAACCAATGACCAAGACCCCAAGGCTGGTGAGCACCGTGAATACCACTCGCCAAAGTCGGGAATGCGCCTGATATAAGAACACCAGCGAGGCTATCGTAGCGGCAAACATCAGCACCAAGAACAAGGCTTCCCAAGGCTGTTTCGTAAAGGTCTGGTTTTGCAGGGCTTGACTAACGGTCGGGAAGGCTAACCCCAACAAACACACCCCCACTACTGCTCCCGTTAACCGCTTGCCGAGTTGTACATGGTCACGACCAACCGTGGGGGGAATTTTACTTTTGCTCTCCCCTGACGGCTGGAGTCGGCGTTGGCGGGTTTGCCAGGCAAAATGGATCACAATCCCAATCAGGGGAAAGACAACGGTGACGGCGATCGCTGGGTGGACAAGGGCGAAGAGATCTTTTGTCTCCATAGGAAACCTCGGCAGTGGTTCAGGGACTTTAACTTCTGATCCTACAGGGGGATGTGAACGGGGTCAGCAGGGAGGTGCATGGCAGGCATGGGAGCGTTCGCAGCCGCTGGCACGGTTGATGGGAACCAACCAGTACCACGACGGATCATTAGAATAGATGCTATGTCAGTGGGATGATTCACTTGCAAGTTCGGGAAATCTGCTTTCAGGGCTATCCCCTGTTACTTTAAGCGTTACTTCCGATGCTCGCATGAATGTTGGCTGAGAAATAACTGTGCCGTAACTGAGAACCTGGAATTCTGAGACTCCTACCTATTTGAGGATGCCTGAATGACCCTTTCAAGGACTGGCAACCAAAGCTCTGAGCCTACTCGTTCCCTCACCTTGCCCAACCCCCCCCTTGCCACCCTGATCATGTTAGGGGTGCTAGTGATCTCAGCAGCTGTTGTCATCGGCTGGTTTGCTGGGGAGGGACTGATTCGTGATCTATTCAGAAGGCTGGCGGAGCTCCAAGAATATCCCCCCCTGTGGTTACAAGTGCCGATGGTCGCTGGGGAATTTTTGCTAGTTCCCACGGTGATCTTGCTGCTGATTGTCTTAGGAGTGATGCAAGTCTCGCCCCGTCCCCGCCCCTGGTCGCGACGGATTGTGGTGACGCTGTTGTTAGTGCTAACCCTTCGCTACTTTCTCTGGCGATCGCTCTCGACCTTGAATTTAAGTGATCCCCTAAATGGGGTGTTCAGTTTAGGGTTATTTTTGCTGGAAATGATTGTGCTGAGCAGTACGACGATCCAGCTATTTCTGATGCTGAATGTCAAAGAACGCCATCAGGAAGCTACCCAGAAATCCAGGGCAGTTCTAGAGGGGATCTTTACCCCCACTGTTGATATTTTGATCCCCACCTACAACGAGCCGACGTTTATTTTGCGCCGCACGGTTCTCGGGTGTCAGGCCTTGGACTATGGCTTCAAACGCATTTATCTGTTGGATGACACCCAACGTCCAGAGGTAGCGGAACTTGCCGTCCAGCTGGGGTGTGAGTATCTTACCCGTACCGATCATCGCTATGCCAAGGCAGGGAATCTCAACCATGCGATCGCCCGTACCGACGGAGAACTGATCGTTGTCTTTGATGCCGATTTTGTTCCCACCCGCAATTTCTTAACCCGCACCGTTGGATTTTTCCAGGATGCCACCCTGGGTTTGGTGCAAACGCCTCAATGTTTTTACAATTCCGATCCCATTGCCCGTAACCTGGGACTGGAAAACATCCTCACCCCCGAAGAAGAGGTGTTCTACCGTCAAATTCAACCGATCCGCGATGGAGCCGGGAGTGTGATTTGTTCTGGAACCTCCTTTGTGGTGCGGCGCACTGCCTTGGACGCTGCGGGAGGGTTTGTCACTGATTCCCTGAGTGAGGACTATTTCACGGGCATTCGCCTCGCAGCTCAGGGATATCGCTTGGTTTACCTGGATGAGAAATTGAGCGCTGGACTGGCCGCAGAAAATATCTCTGCCCATGCTACCCAACGTCTGCGCTGGGCTCGGGGAACCCTCCAGGCGTTTTTCATTGACGCCAACCCCCTGACGATTAAGGGCTTGAGTCTGCTGCAACGGCTGGCCCATTCGGAAGGAATCCTGCATTGGTTTACTAGCATTTCTCGGGTGGGGTTTCTCCTAATGCCCCTTGCCTATTCCTTCTTAGGGGTGCTGCCGGTGCGTGCCACCACCTCTGAGTTGATGTATTTCTTCTTGCCCTATTACCTAGTGAATTTATCGGTGTTTTCCTGGCTGAACTATCGCAGTCGTTCTGCCTTTTTATCGGATATTTATTCCCTCATTTTGGCGATTCCATTGTCGATTACGGTTCTGCAGGTGATGTTGAACCCCTTTGCCAAGGGATTTAACGTCACACCCAAGGGCACCCTCAGCGATCGCTACTTTTTTAACTGGAATTTAGCCTGGCCGTTGATGCTGTTGTTTGTGGCGACGGCAATTAGCCTCTGGCGCAACTTGGGGATGTGTATGCTTAAGGGTGGTTGGGGCGCTGCTGCGGTCGCTGAATCGTTAAAAGGGCTGAGTATTGGCTGGCTGTGGAGTGGCTATAACCTGGTGTTGATTGGCATTGCAGTATTGGTATTGTTGGATGTGCCGAAGCTGGATCTGTTTGAGTGGTTTGATCTGCGGCGCATGGTGCGCCTAGAGTTGGGCGATCGCAGCTTCTGGGGCATCACAACCATGATCTCCGAGGGGGGAGCCGAAATTGCCCTGACTCAGAGTGGCTTTCCCCAGTGGATGCCAGCGGCTGCGCCCCTGATCAAGCTTGAGATCTTAGAAGAGGCACTGATCTTGCAAGGAACCGTCACTAGCACTGGCTTCCGGGACGAATTTCCGGTGGTGCGGGTGCAGTTTGACACCGTGGGGCTGGCGGAACATCGCGCCCTGGTGGAGATGCTGTTCTGCCGTCCAGGGCAGTGGAAAACCCGTACCTCTCCCGGAGAAGTGCAATCCCTCTGGCTGTTGCTGAAGATTTTGTTAAAACCTCGGGTTTTGTTTGACCGCAAAGTTGAGATCAGCCCCATTGCAGTTGCCAAAGTCTAGCCCGGTTTCGGGATCACCCCCTAGAGAAGGTCTGTTTCACTGCCGTTCAGAGGGACTGGGATGGGGTCAACGGTTTAGGGATGGTTGAAATGCTGAACAGCCAAAAACTCCCTGCCACGTGGTTCAAACTGGTGGTGCTGGGCTTACTGATCTTCAGTGTCGGCTGCCGCTTCGGCAATCTGGCTCACAAAGTCTACTGGCATGATGAAGTCTATACATCGCTGCGGATCACCGCCCATACCCGAGGCGAATTGGTATCCCAAGCGTTTACTGGGCGGGTTTTGTCGCCCCAGGATCTTCAGCACTATCAACAATTTGCCCCCCACCGCACCCTGCTCCAGTCCCTGCAGTTCCTGGGTCAGGAGGATGCTCAACATCCCCCCCTCTACTTCATAGTGCTGCGCCTGTGGGCACAGGGGTGGGGACATTCTATCTGGGTCATCCGGTGTTTATCGGTTTTGATGAGTTTGTTGATGTTTCCGGCCCTGTATTGGCTCTGCCAGGAATTATTTGCCGAGGCGTTGACGGCCTGGATTGCTATCGCCCTGGTAGCTGTTTCCCCCCTGGATCTGCTATTTGCCCAGGAGGCTCGAGAGTATATCCTCTGGGTGGTGATGATCCTGCTCTCCAGTGCGGCGCTGTTGCAGGCTCTGCGGTTACAGACGGTGACCAGTTGGGGACTCTATGCCCTGACGTTGGTTCTAGGGTTGTATACCTTTTTGTTCACTGCACTGGTAATGCTCAGCCATGGACTTTATGTCTGGCTGCTGGAAGGTTGCTGCTGGACGCAGCGATGGTCTGCCTATCTACTGGCTGCTGTTGGGGCATCGGTGGCATTTGTCCCCTGGTTATTCTATGTGGTCACGGGCCTGGAGAATATTCAACGCACAACCCATTGGCTCAGCGATCGCCTCTCCCTTGGTGACCTGCTGCATTATTGGGTGTTAAATGCCAGTCGGATTTTTATCGATGGCAATGTTGGCCTTAACAATCCCTGGGAATGGTTCCTGGTCTTGGCAGTCATCGGTATGGAGGGTTATGCCCTCTTGGTGCTAGGTCGTCACGCCCCTCCTCAAACGTCCCTCTTTGTCTTCACCCTGATTGGGGTGAGTGCGATCGCCCTCGTCGTGCCCGATCTCCTCGGAGGTGGGCAGCGATCGATCATTACTCGCTATTTGTTTCCCATCTTTCTGGGTTTGCAGCTCTCCGTAGCATTCCTGATCAGCCATCTGTGCACCACCAACCCGCTGAGGGGCAAAAGATGGGGAGAGGCGGTGTTCTTCGCCCTGATCGTGGCCGGGGTGATCTCCTGTGGTCTAGCAACCCAAGCAGAGACTTGGTGGAACAAATCTGTGAGTGCAGACAATCCTGCGATCGCCCAGATTCTGAACCAAGCCAACCATCCCCTGCTGATCAGTGATGCCTATGGCATTAACCCCGGCAACCTCATCTCCCTTAGTTATCAGCTCCACCCCCATGTCTTACTGTTGCTGTTACCAGAAGTGAGTAGCAAACCCATGATCCCAGCCCTCCCCAGGGGGGTACAGGAAATCTTTTTACTCAATTTGCCAGCACCGTTTCGCACCCAACTGGCAACTCAATATCAGCGGCGGCTGACCCCGGTAATCGGTGATCTATGGCAACTCAGTCCTTGAAAATGCCCGAGGAGGAGAGTCAGAAATCATAGATATTCTGCCCTATCCCATCCCCCCAATCTCAACGGGCAAACCAAAGAGGATGTCAAAATGGGGAGAGAACGATGGGTTTTGCCCACCAAACGAATCACTCCTCACAGAGGCCCAGAACTTTCATGCAAGCACGTTGGCGCATTGGATCGCTGTTTGGCATTCCCCTGTACATTGACCCATCCTGGTTGTTTATTGTGGCACTGGTGACAGTGGGTTACAGCCTCGACTGGCAGAGCGTTCACCCGGAGTGGGGCAGCGTGCGTATCTGGAGTGCGGGTCTGGTGATGGCTCTACTCCTGTTTGGCTCGGTGTTACTGCACGAGCTAGGGCATAGCCTCGTGGCGCTGTCCCAGGGCATTAAGGTGAACTCGATTACCCTCTTTTTGTTTGGTGGGGTGGCTGCGATTGAACAGGAATCGAAAACCCCCGGTAAGGCGTTTCAGTTGGCGATCGCGGGGCCAGCAGTCAGTTTAGGACTTTTTGGTCTGACGTTGCTGCTGGCAACCGTCACCACCGGATTGGCCCAGGTGCTGGCTGCAAATTTGGCCCAGGTAAACTTGCTCCTGGCTTTGTTTAATTTAATTCCCGCCCTCCCCCTGGATGGCGGACAAGTCCTCAAGGCATTGATCTGGAAAATTACAGGCAATCGCTTTCAGGGCGTGCATTGGGCCGCCAGAACTGGACAAACCCTCGGCAGTGTTGCGATCGCAGGGGGGTTAGGGTTAGGAATTTTAAGGGGACAGTTCATTGGTTTCTGGGTGGCATTGTTGGGTTGGTTTGTGCTGCGAAATGCAACCGCTTATGATCGCCTCACCGATCTTCAGGAAGGATTGCAGCAACTGACCGCAGCAGATGCCAGTAGTCGGGACTTCCGGGTCGTGGATGCTGAGATCACCCTGCGTCAGTTTGCTGATACCTATCTTTTAGAAGAAAATCGCCCAACCGTCTACTTCGCGGCCTCGGAGGGGCGCTATCGCGGCCAAGTGGCAGCGGAAGATCTGCGGCGTGTCGAACGCAGCCAGTGGGAAACCCAATCCCTGCACGCTATTGTCCATGCCCTGAGCGACATTCCGACGGTGCTAGAAACCACGCCGTTATTGGAAGTCATTGAAACTTTAGAAGCCAAGACCCTGCCCTGGATTACCATCCTTTCCCCCGCTGGGGCAGTATCGGGGGTCATTGACCGGGGGGATATTGTCCGTGCGGTCGCCAAACGCATGAACATCCAGATCCCGGATGCTGAGATTACTCGCATCAAGAAAGAAGGCACCTACCCCCCCGGTTTACAGTTACCCGCTCTGGCAAAGCTCTCCGAAATAACGACCAGTACAGTTTCCAAGGACACCCAACCCTAAACGATGCTCCATCAACCATTGCCGCGCATCCGCTGGAAAATCCTGTTCCAACCTTGGCAGGAAATGGATCGATGGCTGTTTATTCTCCCCTTGGGCTTGACATTCCTAGGTGGGATCATGATTCGCAGTGTAGAACTCAATCATGGCTGGACGGACTGGTGGCAACACTGGCTCACAGGTGCTGTGGGCATTGCACTGGCACTGGCGATCGCCCGCTGGCGGTACGACCACTTGTTGCGTTGGCGGTGGTGGATCTACGGCATTACCAATCTCTCGCTCTTAGCCGTGATGTTTATTGGCCGTGCAGAGCTGGGTGCCCAGCGCTGGATTAGTATTGCCGGGTTCAATCTGCAACCCTCGGAATTTGCAAAGCTGGGGATTATTATCACTATTGCGGCACTGCTACACGAGCGACCAGCCTCCACCATCCCCGCCGTGCTCAAAACCCTGGCCATCACCGCCGTGCCCTGGGCATTGGTGTTCCTCGAACCCAATCTCGGTACGTCCCTGGTGTTTGGAGCCATTACGTTGGGAATGCTCTATTGGGGGCAGGCCAACCCCGGTTGGTTGTTGCTGTTGCTTTCCCCACCGCTCTCAGCAATTTTGTTTAATATCTCGGTGCCCCTGTGGTTGGGCTGGGTATTGTTTCTGGGAACGATCGCCTGGTTTACGCTCCCCTGGCCACGTTCGGGGGCACTGGCAGCGGTGACGGTCAATCTAGTGGCGGGGGAACTGGGTCATGTCCTCTGGGGTATCCTCAAGCCCTACCAAAAAAGTCGCTTGATTCTATTTCTCAACCCAGATTCAGACCCGCTGGGAGGCGGCTACCACTTGATTCAGTCACGGATTGCTGTGGGTGCTGGAGAAATGTGGGGGCGCGGCCTCTACAAGGGTACCCAAACCCAACTGAACTTCATCCCTGAACAACACACGGACTTTATCTTTACTGCCATTGGTGAGGAACTGGGTTTTATTGGCTGTGTGTTGGTGCTGCTGGCATTTTGGTTGATCTGCCTACGACTCGTGATCGTGGCGCAAAATGCCAAGGATGCCTTCGGCTCCCTAATTGCCATTGGGGTGTTGTCGATGGTGATCTTCCAAGTGTTGGTCAATATTGGCATGACCATTGGCTTGTCGCCCGTCACGGGCATTCCACTGCCGTGGCTGAGTTATGGTCGCTCGGCACTGCTGATGAATTTTCTGGCGATCGGATTGGTTGAGTCCGTGGCCAACCATCGCCAACGCATGAAGTTGTAAGCAGTGCCTCAATCCCTGGAATTAAAATCTCGATGGATCAAATCCGGCGATCGCTCTGGTAAAGTCCACTAAGCTATATAAGTAATAACACCCCCATTCTTCAATCCCTCTACAACCCTATGATTCTCCCTGGTTCAGCCGTGCGCGTGATTAACCCCGCCGATACCTACTTCCAGTTTCAAGGGCTGGTGCAGCGCGTCAGTGATGGCAAAGCTGCGGTGCTGTTTGAGGGGGGTAACTGGGATAAGTTAGTCACCTTTCGTCTTAGCGAATTGACCGTTGTGGATCTGGCTGCTGGCCGCAAGAAAGGCAAGTAATCACCGCCGCACCGTATCCGTTTTCTGGGAAATCAGTTATGAATGAGGGGTGGTTCGCCACTCTCGTTCCTTCCTAGCTGTCTCGTTATGCGGCTGCCGCTCCCCCAGTTAACCGCCCGCGATCGCCATCCCGATCATTTCGCGGAAGTCATCGAAACCGCGACCACGGAATTTCTGGCCCAATGTTTGGAGCCGGAGGATTTGCGTTTCCCGGCCATGCCCCCCTTCGGCAGTTGGGTGCGATCGCTGGATGAAGAGTCAGACAATTGGATCTATGGCGTGGTCTATCACGTCACCACCGCTCCCATTGACTCTATCCACCGGGCAAGAGCCTTGGGACTGTCCCTCCAGGAGTTGCGGGAGCAGCAGCCCCAGATCTTTGCGATGCTGAAAACCGAATTTCGCACCGCCATCCTCGGGTTTCAACGGGGCACCAGTGGCCAGCCGCCCCCCCAGACCCCACCTGCCTCGATCTATCAGCATCTGCCCCCCCGCCCCCCCAAATTCATCAGGCGGTGTATCACTGTCAGCCCCGAGAAATTATTCACTTCAGCGACCAACTGGACTTTCTCCGAACCCTGCTACACCTGCCCGGTGCCCCCGTGGATGCGTTGACCGCTGCGGCCATGCGGGAAGTTTATCAACTCCGCCGGGCCGATCGCACCTGGTTGGTGCGGGCAGGTCGCGCCCTGAGTCTGTTGTTAAAGGACGACTACGATCGGCTCCAGATGATCCTGAGCCAAATTCATCTTTGAGATCTTAGTGGTGCGGAAAACTCCTGAAACCCCTACGGATAAAGGATTATCCGAAAACACGAATTATTGAGAATTCGGCCCATATTCAACGTGGATGGGTTGTTTCAGAGCCTTATTTTAAGTCGGAGCTAATCTCCAGTTCAAATCTCAAGTCCATCAGTGTCTGCTGTATGAGAATAGAATACGTTAGGTATCAGAGTGAACCGCATCGCTAAGCTCCTCACCCTATTTGTTCTCGTCTTTAAAACCATGGCCGAGATCGCTGGTAATTACTTCCCTCCCGAGTACAAGCAGTTCCCGTTCAAAGAGGGGGATCTGCTTGCAAGATGCCGTAGCGATGGCAAGTTTGCGATCACCAAGATCCTAAAGATTGATAGAGTCTTCATCAAGAAGGGCGAGGCCATCAATATTCAGGGCAAAAGCTTTATTGCGCCGGTCGATGATTACTTGTTAATCGTTAGCGCCTCCTACGGTGAATCGGAGTTCGACTCGCTTGAACAGGCACGTACTGCTGCCTTGTCCGGGGAGTGGCATATTCGATTCGGTCATGTCCCTAATCGCCCGCCTGGTGCGGCAGCAGGTCAAAGGCAGATTGGCTCAGAACCCGTAATAGAAGCCGAACTGGAAGGCTTCCACACCTGGAAGCAGGCCTTTGACAAAGGCGAGGCGGGTGTTTTCTAAACATCAGCCGCCTGCTCACCCAATGGACGCGAGACTTGATCGAGTCTTTTATACCTTCAATCCTAGGCACTGGCCTCTAAAAGTAGGAAAACCGACTGAAAACCTTGATTGACAGAGGTTTCAGCCTATTAAGGCTAAAATATCTGAAATTCTGATGCAGAAAGGCCTTACAGTTTTTATCATCAGTGGTACTTTTATAGGCTTTAGACTTTCTGAAGCATGACTTCAGGTGGGTTGAATAGCACTCTGAAGGTTTCCCAACCAATCAATCAGGTTTTCTAATTGCTGATCGGCACTCAGCATTCCCAGACCGCGCACGGTCACCTTGCCAGGAGTATAGACAAATCGAGATTGCAGGTGCCCTGGGAGATGGCCGCCGATCAATTTCCAGGCGGGTTCTTCCATTGGGGTTTCCAGGACAATGTGTTGGTTCCCCTCGGGTTTAATGCGGGCAAAGCCTAACTTGCGGGCAACCTGCTTCAGTTCCACCACCCGCAGGAGTTGCAGCGCTGCTTTCGGAATCACCCCGTAGCGATCGCTCCAGTCCGCCGCAATTTGAGTCAGTTCAGCAGCGACCCGGGCTGAGGCAACGGCGCGGTAAGCGCTCATCTTTTGATCAAGATCCGGGATGTAATCAGCAGGGATAAAAGCAGTGAGGTTGAGATCCACTTGGGTATCGTCCACTTGGGGAATATCCTGACCCTGAATTTCTTGAATCGCTTCCTGCAACATTTCCATGTACAGATCGAACCCAATGGCATCCATCTGCCCAGACTGCTCAGCCCCCAAGAGGTTGCCCACCCCCCGAATCTCCATATCTCGCATCGCCAGTTGGTAGCCTGAACCCAGTTGGGTAAATTCTTGAATGGCTCGTAACCGCTGCCGCGCCGGATCAGACAGGGCGGTAGTGGCGGGGTAGAACAACCAGGCATGGGCTTGAATACCGGCACGACCCACCCGTCCCCGCAGTTGGTAGAGCTGCGACAGACCAAACCGCTGGGCATCTTCAATCAAAATTGTGTTCACCCTGGGAATATCCAGCCCCGATTCAATGATGGTGGTACACAGCAAGACATCGGCTTCCCCCGTGCTAAAGGTGAGCATGGTGGTTTCCAGTTCGGCTTCGGGTAACTGACCGTGGGCGATCGCCAAGCGAATCCCTGGAAGCATTTCCCGTAGCTGCGCTGATCGATCCTCAATCCCTTCGACCCGGGGCATGACATAAAATATTTGACCCCCCCCGGTCTAGCTCCTGCCGAATGGCAGAACGCACGATCTCTGACTCGTAGGGGGCGAGATGGGTTTTAATGGCTCGACGGGAGGGCGGAGGGGTGGTAATCAAACTCATTTCCCGTACGCCGGAGAGGGCCATATACAGAGTCCGGGGAATTGGGGTAGCAGACAGCGTCAGCACATCCACCTGGGTTTTCAGGGTTTTGATTTTTTCCTTTTGGTTTACCCCAAACCGTTGCTCTTCGTCCACCACTAACAGACCCAGATCTCGGAAACGGACATCTTTCCCCAAGAGCTGATGGGTGCCCACCACCACATCCATTTCTCCCGTTGCCAGCCGACCTTGAATCTGGCGGCGTTCTTCTGGGGAGCGGAAGCGGTTGAGCAGGCCAATCTGAATGGGATAGGGGGCAAAGCGCTCCTTAAGGGTGTGGTAGTGTTGCTGGGTCAGAATCGTCGTCGGTGCCAGCAGCGCCACCTGTTTCCCCCCCATTCACGGCCTTGAAGATGGCGCGAAGGGCAACTTCGGTTTTGCCAAACCCCACATCGCCACACACAAGGCGATCCATGGGTCGGGAGTTTTCCATATCCCGCTTGACATCCTGCACCGCTTTGAGTTGGTCAGGAGTCGGTTGGTAAGGAAAGGAGTCTTCTAGCTCTTGCTGCCAAGGGGTATCTGGGGTGAAGGCAAAGCCCTGTTGCTGCGATCGCTGGGCATAGAGTTGCAGCAGATCAAAGGCTACCTTCTTCAGGGCTTTGCGAACCTTATTCTTGGTGCGCTCCCAGGCTTTGCCGGACATTTTGTTGAGTTCTGGTGCCGCCTCCCCCATGCCCCGAAAACGAGACAGGGAAACCAGTTGGTCTGCGGCGATTCGTAGCAAGCCATCGGCGTACTGAATCACTAAGTACTCGCGGGTTTCACGGTTGAGGGTCAAGTGCTCTAACTTCAGGAACTTGCCGATGCCATGGTGTTTGTGCACCACGTAATCGCCGGGTTGGAGTTTATTAACATCCACCTGCTTCGAGGCAGCTCGGCGACGTTTGCGAAGATAGCTGGGGGTGGCCAGACTATGCTGACCAAAGAATTCCCGATCAGTGACCACCACCACCCGAAAGGTCGGTAAAATCAAGCCTTCCAGTTCTGCTAGCCCAGAATATTTCAGGGCAACGGGGATTTTCTGAGTTTGGAGCTTCTCAATGGCTAGATAGTCTCGCGGATTGGGAATGAACTGTGCTGGACAGTCATGTTCCTGTAACAGCGACACCGAGCGGGTGGGTTGGGCCGAGATCAACCAGATGGCAAAGCCGCGATCGCGCTCTTCCCGGAGGGTTTCCGCCAAGCGGGCAAACTGATGGGGGATGGCAGGAACTGGGCGACTGGCAAGATTTAAGCCACTGTCAACCGTTGCCAGTTCTTGGAGGTACAAACAATCAAACACAGACAGAGCCGCCAATCCCTCAGTAAAGGGGCGATGAATCGCGGGTAACACCGTGGCAGCCTGGTTTCCCAGCAAGAGTTGGTAGCTCTCGGTTGCCATTTCTACCCAGCGATCGCCGTGGGCTTGACACTGGGCCGGTTCATCCAGGGCAATCAGCGTCTGCGGCGGTAGGTAATCGAGTAAAGAGGCGGGTTGCTTGAAGGCCAAGCCCAACAATCGCCGCATGCCTTCTCGGGCGGAGGAGGCATCCGCCAGTTCTGGGAGTCCCAGATGGGGTTGTACCTGCTCCCAAATCCCCCCATCCACATGGGGCAAAATCATCGCTGCATAGTCCGTGGGGGTGAGCATTAGTTGGGAGATCTGATCCAGCGATCGCTGGGTGGCTGGGTCAAATTCCCGCAGTTGTTCCAACGCATCCCCAAACCACTCCAAGCGCACAGGGAGTTCAGTCGCCACGGGAAAGACATCGACAATGTCCCCCCGCCGACTCCACTGTGCTTCCGTTTCCACCAGTGCCACCCGCTCATAGCCGAGGCAGGTCAATTGCTCACTCAGGGTCGTTAGACTCAGTTCACTGCCCTGACGTAGGGTTAAGCAGTAATCCTGAAAAACGGAAACCGGCGGCAGGTGGGGTTGCAGCGCCCGCTCGGTTGCCACAATTGCCATCCGGGGAGCAGCAGCATTGGACTCCCAATTCTGCCCCAATAAATCGGCGAGAACCTGCAACTGTCCCCAGGTAATTTCCGATTCTGGATTAAACGGTTCGTAGGGAGAGGCTTCGGTAGTTGGGTAGAAATGCACCGTCTGCCACCCCATGGCTTCGAGCTGAGCGGCCCAACGCCCTGCTTCCTCTAGGGTGGCAGCGATCACCAACAGGGGACGTGGTGCGACTTGAGCCAGGGTCGAGGCGACTAAACCCTTGGATAACCGCGAGAGGCCACTCAGTTTCAAGTGTTGCTGCTGTTTCAGTTTAGTGAGCAGTTCAGCACTCAGGGGCGATCGCCCCATTGCTCGAATCAGAGACGCAAAGGGCATGGCGATAAAACTGTTAGACGCAACCTCTACTTTAGCGACTGTAGGGAGGGCGGATCGTCCTCACCAATGCCCAATAACAGTTACGACGCTGTTGCCATCGAGGTAGCGGGCACAAAAAAACCTGCCCATAGGAGACAGGGAGTCATAGATTAAAGCCGGAAAAACGATGTACTGGAGGAATCCAGAAGGCAGGGGATAGGAGATCATTGCCTTCTGAATTCTGGCTTCTGAATTTCGCTTACCGAGGAGTACCGTGGGTAGGGGCAACCTCAATCGGCTTGATCAAATACAACTTCAGCAGTTGCCAAGCACTGGAGGTATAGAACGGTAGTTTTTGGAAGAACTTCAACAGCTTGGGAGTTTGAGCCTTGGCAATTTCTGCCAGTTTGCGATTGTTTTCAATACAAACATCGAGCCGTTGATAGAACTCTGGATGCTCAACATTCAGCACCACTGGGAACACTCGGGCGGCGGTGGCGTTGGTTTTTTCGATGACTTCGATGTCGTATTCCCGGGCATCGAGACCAATCGCACGGTAGAAATCAGCCCGCTGAATATCGTTGAGATACATGGTGGCAAACACCGACAGCAGGAAGAACCGACTCCAGAGCTTCGCCTGCCAGTCATTCAAGAACTGGGGTTGGGCGCGCATGATGGCATCAAAAAAGTCACCATGACGGTTTTCATCCTGACACCAGTTCTCAAAGAAGCGGAAGATCGGATAAATTCGATGCTCTGGATGCGCTTCCAGATGGCGGAAGATGGTGATGTATCGCCAGTAGCCAATTTTCTCCGAGAGATAGGTGGCGTAGAAAATAAACTTCGGCTTGAAGAAGGTATAGCTTTTGCTCTTGGTCAGGAACCCGAGATCGAGGGACAGATCAAAATCTGACATCGCCTTATTCAGGAACCCAGCATGGCGGGCTTCATCCCGAGACATCAGGTTAAAACACTCTGCCAAAACAGGGCTTTTATCCTTGAGGCGGCGACCCAGCTCCTTATAGAGGAGGAAACCAGAAAACTCAGCGGTGCAGGAGCGCTCTAAGAATTCAATGAACAACTGCCGAGTTTCACCATCAATGTGTGCCCACGATTGCTCAAACTCAGCATCCCGGACGAAGTGATGCCGATTGTAGTCCGTCCGAAATTCTTCTAAGATTGCCTGCAACTCATCCTCATTGCACGAGATGTCCATGCGCGCCATCTCATCAAAATCGGTGGTGTAAAACCGGGGCGTGAGGATGGTATCTTTGGCCGGAACCTTGACGCCGGGGCGAATTTCTTCAAAGGCAGGTTTTTTCAGGGAGTCTACCATAGGTGTTTTTGGCTCTCTATCTCAGTGCGATCGCTGCGGGACTGACCCTGGGCAACGTTGAACTTCAGTGCAGAAAGATGACGTTTTGATGCACTCCAGTTTAACAAACGCACGTCTATCCCCCTTCTGAAGTTGACAGAACTTTAGATCTGCAGAACCCTGGTTGGTTGCAGCATTCAGTCTGCCCAAGTAGATCGCCTTAGCCTGTCAACTTTTAGGGGAGGACTAGGGGGTGTGAACATCAGACCTTAATGAGTTGTTAGTCGGTTCTTAGAGTTTGACCAGACCGACTCCGCTAAACTCAAGGCAAACCTGGCATGGATCACGGCACAGTCAATTGGGGTCGTCGATTCATGGTTCAGGCTGAGATACTTGCCCCAGTCATGACCGTTGTTGTTCAGATGTTCACAGTAGGGATATGGCAGAGCAGGTCTACTTTGATGGCAAGGGGGTGCGGGTTACCGCTAGTCAACTGATTGTTGATGATACAGTCTACCCGCTCTCCAAGATTCGGGGGGTGGAGGTAGAGGTTGAAAATCCCAATCGGATGCAACCGCTGCTCTGTATTTTTGCGGGTGTACTCCTATTAATTGTGGTTGTGGGCATCATTATTTTGGTCATTGGCATTCGCTGGTGGATGTCCCAGGAGCCCGTCTATTGGTTGGTGGTTCAAACCGAGACTGGGCGCAAGCGGGTAAAGCGTTCCCGAAATGGACAGGCCATTGAGTCGATGAAGTCGGCGGTATTGGCTGCCATTCGTCAGCTACAAATCATGGCACGGCTGATTCAAGCAGTGAAGGAGCGAGAGGGGGTGCTGACCGTTCCCGACGCTGCTGCCGTCACGGGGCTGAGCAACTCGGATGCCCACGTACTTTTAGACCAATGTGTGGAGAATGGCTTTGCCACCCGCTACACCGATCCCAGAAGTCACGGCATTATTTACACCTTCACCAAGCGTCGATCCTCCTAATCCAGGACTCTGTGAAGGTTGCGGGGATGGATTCGGGTTGGGAAATAGGCTGACAGACCCCTACACCAAGGTCAACGGGGACTTGCTCTATGCTAGTGACTAACAGGAGCAAAGCATGGGTGATCATGGCAGGACAAATGTTTTACAACAAAAGGGGCATTCAAATCACTGACGACAGCTTTCTGGTGAATGGAGGAACCTACCCCATTACCAGTATTCGCAGTGCCGAAATTCGCACCGAAGCTCCCCAGCGAGTTGGCCCCATTGTCTGTATTGTCCTAGGGGCGATTTTCAGTATTCTGTTGATTGGCTTACCGCTGTTGATTTTCGGAGTGGTCTGGCTTGCCAACCAAAAGTCCACCTACTGGTTGGTGATTAACACCGCAGCGGGGAGCTGTGAGGTGCTCAGTGCTAAGGAGGGGCGCACGGTGCGGGAGGTGCAGTCAGCTCTATTAGCTGCGATCGCCCATCTGTCTCTCGGAGGCAAACCCCCAGCTGAACAGCTCTCCCCTGCGCCCCGCGACACGTTGATGATGCAATTACTCAAGGTGGCCAAGGGCAATAATGGCTATCTCTCGGTTACTCAAGGGGTGATGGACACCGGGGCCAGCTTTACAGATGTGGAGTCCACGCTGCAAGAAATGGTAAAAGCCGGGTATGTCAGCGTTGCCAATCATCCCGATACCGGAGTGGTGATTTATAAATTTGTCGAGATTGCCTGAGGGGCGTTAGATCGACACTGAATCTGAAAACTGCGAATCTGCCAGGGCTGAATGACATCGCTTTGCCTTGGTTGCCAAGCTTCCTGAGGAGGACGCTCTAGTAGGTCAACGGCCTGGATGATCTCCAGGGGTAAATCACTTTCCATCTGGAATTGAGCCATGGCTCCCTGGGTCTCGTAGCAGCGCACAATCCATTGCTGGGGGTTAGCCTCGGCTTGTTTACAAGCGATCAAGACTAAATTCTCGGCCTGTAAATGGAGCAGCTGGCTACGGCAGGGTAACTGTCCCGTCGCTGAGGCTTCCCTGACGGGGTAGGCTCTGACTTGTAGGGGTTGATTTAATTCATAGCCTCGTTGGACGGTCTGGGCACGTTGCCAACTGCCAGTATGGGGGTAGAGGGCATAGGTAAATTGGTGCAGCCCCTGATCCGCCTCGGGATCGGGCCAGGTGGGACTGCGGAGCAGGGTCAGCCGTAATTGATCGGATTGGCTATCATAGCCATATTTAGCGTTGTTCAGCAAACTGATCCCGTAGTCTGAGGTGCCTAAATCAGCCCAACGCAGGGCTGGAACTTCCCACTGAGCTGCTTCTCTGGGGGCGCTGGGGCGGGTGGGGCGCTGAATTGCCCCACAGGGGGTTTCGTAAGTAATGGAGTCTGCCGCCATTGCCAGGGGAAAAGCTGCTTTCACCAACACATGTTGCTCTTGCCAATCAACGGTGGTTTGAATTTGCAGTACTCCTGACCCAGTTTCCAGGATGTAATCTTGCCAAAAGGTAGATTGACCTAGTTGGCGGACAACCTGCAATCGCTGCTGTAGGGAACCAGATTCTAGCCAGCGAATGGCTTGTAGTTGGGGAGGGGGTAAGGGGTGCTGCGCGTAGTTCGGGTCAATATTCCAGGCATCCCAGTACTGGCCTTGATCTTGAAACGCTTGCAGTTGATTGCCATGATCTCGGAGAATTTCCCTCTGAACGCGGTGATCCCAGAGGCTAGAAATTTCTCCGGTCTGGGGATCAATGATCACCCGCAGCCAGTCGTTTTCCAAGGTAAATCCGGAGGGTGGGGCGGGGGTAGGCGCATTCGTGGCGGTGGGACAGAGCCAGTAACTTTGATAGCCAGCCCCAGGGACTCCTTGGGCGAGAAACAGGAGGTGGTCAGCGGTGCGTTGGCAGGGCACAAGCTGACCAGCGGGATCGTAAATTTGCCAGGATGAAGCAGCATTGGGTAGGGGCATTGCCACGACAGCAGTTCGCTCCCAGTTGAGGGAATTGAACACCACCACGGGTTGGGCGTCGGCATGGGGTAGGTTGGAAACATCAATCTCCGCCGCGATCGCCCCAAAGGAAGCTTCGAGAATGGCTGATCCTACCTGATGGATCTGCTGCCAGGTCTGGTTCGTCTCCTCAAACACCTGGGGGATCGAGGAACCGGGCAAAATGTCGTGGAATTGATTGAACAGCATCTGTTTCCACGCTTTCTCTAGGGCTGTTTTGGGGTAGTCGGCTCCTGTCAGCCAACTTGCCAGGGAGGCGAAGAGTTCTGCTTGGTAGAGTAATCCCTCACAGTGACGGTTCCAGCGTTTTTGATCGGCGTGGGTGGTGTAACACCCCCGATGGAATTCCAGATAAAGTTCATCGTCCCAGACCGGAAAATCCGTCGCGGATTGGCGCAGGGACTGCAAGTAATCGCTGGCTGTCGTAAAGCTGAGGGTGGGGAAGCAGGAGGACAGCTGCCAGCGCTGGGCTGTCTCTAGCATGTCACGGGTGGGGCCACCGCCATGATCTCCGACGCCTGGAAGCCAGAGGGGGTTGGACAACCCCGTTTGGGTTTCCCATTCCCAGGCATAGTTCGCCATTTTGATCGGATCGATGTCTTGACCAATGAGAGCGGACATGAGGCTAAAAATCTCGGTGCCATCCGGCGATCGCCACCAGAAGGCAGCATGGGGAAATTGAGTGGTGTCGTTCCACCGGAGTTTTTGGGTGACAAAAAACTCAATGCCCCCCTGTTTTAAGATCTGGGGCAGTTGCCAGCAAAAGCCAAAACTATCGGGTACCCAGGCGATCGCATTCAACGCCCCAAATTTCTCCAAACAGTAGTGTTGCCCATAGAGCACCTGCCGCACCAGGGATTCACCATCAATCAGATTCAGTTCTGGCTCCACCCACAGTCCGCCGAGAATTTCCCAGCGACCTGCCGCTACTTGGGCTTGAATGGTGCGGAACAGTTGGGGGCGATGGGTTTCGATCCAGTCATAGAGGGCGGGGGTGGAGTGACCAAAAATCAGGTCAGGGAAGTCCTGTTGTAACCCTAAGGCTGATTCAAAGGTGCGTTCTGCGGCCTCCCAGGTTTCACTCACAGGCCACAACCAGGCCAGATCCAAATGGGCATGGCCCAGCAGTTGCAGCCGTCGCTGTTGCAGACCCACCGTCAGGGGCTGGAGGCGGGTGCGCAGTTGGGCTAATTCTTGATCAAAGGCGGGGCGATCGCCTCGAAGTTCCCAATGAATAGGGGCGATCGCAGCCTCCAGATCGGGGAGTTTCTCCGGCTCAAAGCGGGTGAGATAGCCCTGTAACACCGTCAGCTCATCGGCAATAAAGCCAGGTTCCGGAAATGCTGGGTTGGTGGACTCAAAGCACAACTGGGTCCGCACACAGGCACCCTGATCATGACCCGGGGCTCACCAAGCGCAGGGCAATTTCAATCACCTCAGCGGGATCAGATTCCTTACTCACCAGCAGGCGGGTGGCGCAGTCAAACAGATCCCCGGTCTGCACTAACTGGCCGTTGACGAAAATTTCGGCCCGTTCCGCCCACCAACTGATCGCCAGTCGCCCCCGCAAACCCGCCAATGGGTAACCCTGGAGCTGTTCCGGTATGTGCATTGCTTGCCCCAACCAGATCACCTGCTGCCCCCGTGCCCAGGTAATCTGAGCCTTGTCATTGAGTTGGGCGGTTTCCCAGTGCGACCAAGCGGTGGATTGGGTGGCGATTGCGATCGGCAAATCAGCGATGCAAACTCGCCACTGGGGTTGTAAGTCGAGCTGGGTGAACCGCCGCAGCCGCGTCATGGGATCTGGAATCAAAACCGGGGACGATGTAACGGGGGCGATCATGATTGGGATAAAATCAGGGCACTGGATGTACAGCCCCGGAGGCACTGCGCGCTGTTGAGCGATCGCCGACTGGGACTGCCCCTAATGTACCGCTTCACCTCCTCCCTATCTCCATGTCTTCCACCCCTTCTGGTCGCTTCCAAAGTAGGGTTCTGCGCCTGCTATCTGAAAACAGCCGCCGCTGGTTCGATCGCAGCGATCGCGCCCTGCGTCATGCCAGGATGGCAACCCTGTGGGGGGTGCAGGTGTTTTTGTATCCCCTCTATGCCTTGTTTCAGGCGACCCGTCTGGTCGGTCGGCCCCTGCAAGCAACCGTGGATCGGGGATTGGGAGCCTTGCCCCTGGGAAAGACACAGGCCCAATCCCCTGACTGTGATGCACCGATTCAACGGGTGTTGCTTGCAACCACCCCCTGGCTGTCCATTTGGCAGTCCCTTCTTCACCCCCAGAGCTACCGACCCTTGAAAATCCCTGGCAGATCCCCCGCGATCGCCATTGGTTCGAGGGAGTACGGCAGTGGTGGCACCACTATCGCCAGTCTGTAAAGACGGTGCAGAAATCAGCCCGATCGTCGGCCTTACCGAAGTCCTTGTCGCCAGCCCCGCCGCATCCCTTGCCCGACTCCATGACCCTGGAGGGAGTGGGGCAGTCCCTTAAAGGATCGTTGACCCATCTTTGGAGCCACCTGCGGGTGTCCATCCAAGCCCTACCAGTGCTAGCGCGACAGATCCAGACTCAAAAACTCAGCCGTGGTGATCATCCCCCTCAGTCTTTGCTCCCCACCCCTGGGTTTCAAATCCAAGGAATTGCCTCCTTGGTAGCCACCCGAGAGCTGGTTTTAGTTGCCCCCCAGAATCAAATCTTGGACGTGCTGACCCCGGCACAACAACAGCAATTATGGCAACGAATTGTCTGGGAAATTGCGGCCTATTGGTACGACTGCCGCACGATTCGCTTGGCCCATCGAGATTTGCTCGCTCCCCTGCCACCTCCAGCAAATCGACCCACCCTCTTGCCCCCCGTGCGCTGGCTGCGGCAGTTAATGGCATGGGTACAACGAGGCCCCGTGGCCATCTCAGCGAATTTATTTCAAGAAGTCCATTGGCTTCAAGCAGCACCCCCGGTAAGATCCGATCAAGAAGCAATCCAGCCGCACCTTTCCGTCCCCTCCGAACTGCGAAGGTTGAGGCCAACTGCCGTTGCCCCCCTACCCTCCACCGACCCATCGCCCCAAGCCTTGCTTTTGAGGCGACTCCTGCCGCCGCCAGCGAATCACCCCTCACCCCCTGAAGCCTCATCCATTCAGGCAGATCACCTGGAATTACACCCCCAACCCCCTGTCCTGGCAGCATCCTCAACCGATCCTTGGCTAACGCTGCAAGATTTATTTGGGGAGCCAGCCAGTTTTCCAGCCGTCGCAGCAGTTCCCGTGCCAACCCAGTCGTTGCCCCTTGGAGCAGTCCCCGAGACCCCCCTGATTCCAAGTGAGCTAACCCCCGCCCCTGTCCTCGCCGGCCCACCTGTGGTGCAGCCTGCCCAGAGGGGCCAGTTGGCAACGATCCCCTCCTTATTAGCGGCGGCGATTCCCCCCACCGCTGCAGCGTGGCGATCCCTGAAACTCAAAGCTTGGTTGCCACGCTCCCAGACAGCTGCGACGCCCAGGATTGGAGAACTCCAGCGTCGGCAGCATCCAGCACACCCGATCCAGCCTGCCCCCGGTATTGGCGCTACGTCACCGCCATCGGCTGCAAATCCAGAATTAGTGCCCTCCCTGAGGGCGATCGCGAATCCTGCCCATGAAATCACCCCGCCCCTGTCCACCGCCTATGACCTGGAATCCCAGCCCCATTGGATTGATACCAAGGCAACGGTGGTCGGCTACGTCAAACACCCCCTCGAGCAATTGCTGGAATGGCTAGACCGGGCATTGCTGTGGTTGGAAAAGCTGCTGGTTCGTCTCTGGCAGTGGCTACAGCGATCGCCCTAGGAATCCGGCTTTGAATTTTGCCCAACTTGTGTGTAACCCTGCTATGACCGTCTCTGAATTCCCCTCCCTTGCCAGCTTGCCGTTTCTGCCTTACATCGATGCGGAGGGAGTACTTCCAGACTCACTTCAGGGGCAGGTTGGTGTTTTTGGCATCTTTGATCAATCACAGACCTTACAATTTATTGGCTATTCCCGCGATATTTTTCTTACCCTGCAGCAATTGTTGGTGCGGCGACCCCACGCCTGTTATTGGCTAAAAGTCCAAACCAGTGACCGTCCGAATCGCACCATGCTAGAGACGATCCGAGAAGCCTGGATGGCGGAAAATGGTTCCGTACCCCCCTGGAAATGGCACTGAACAGGCTAGTTGGAGCCAGCCCATTGATGTCAAGGGGTTAATGACCCCTGAAGAGCAGTCAAATTATGCCAATGCCTTGGATGAGCTGACCCAGATGAAACTCCTAAAAAATGTGGCGCGGCGGGTAGAAGCTGAGATTCTGGCTGTTTTGGAGCAACGGGGCTTACGGATGCAAATTCGGTTTAATCCCAAGTTGAAGGAAACGGGGTTGCTGGATCTCAAGTAAGTCGGCGTCTACGTCTAGAGCAGAAGAAGTGGGTACGGGGAGGCTGCGAGAGGCTTCACCGTGAGTTCGGGATAAGTTAAATACTGTAAGCCTTACAGATTAAGCATCTGCAAGCAAAATAGACGACCTTGGTAAGGGGAGGGCATCGAACTTCTGATCCACGTCCCCCCTTTTGAAGGGGTCAGGAGGGGGGTAGCTAAAGGGATCCCAAAGAAACAAGCTGACAACCCCAAAAAACTGCAAAATACAGCGGTATCAAGCTTCCTTAGAGTTTGGGGCAGCAACGGCGGCAGATAAACGTACCCGCCAAATTCCGAAGCCGACCAGACGCACCAGCAAGTATTGGAAGGGGGGAAAGCGCAGAATCCAAGGGGGATGAAATTCGCTCTTGGCTGTCAAGGCATTGGAAACCAGTTGTTTTTGAATCGTCGCTTGAACAGCTTGGATAACTCGCACTGGTAAGGCTCGCTGGTCCTGAACCCCCGCTAGGGCAGCAATGGAAACCTGCCCTGCTTTGAGTGCGGCACTCAAGGAGTTAGCGGCTACCACTGCATCCTGAATCGCATAGTTAATGCCCACCCCGGCAACGGGTGACATCACATGGGCGGCATCGCCAATGAGTAACAACCCTGGACGATACCACTGACGCAAATAACTGGATTCCACCGCTAAAAAGGCAATCTCTGACCATTCAGTCAGGTTCGCGAGGCGATCGCCCAATTCAGGCACCAGTGCCGCGACCTCTTGGCGTAAAACGGGCAACCCTTGCGATCGCAGTTGTTGATAGCTGCCTTTCTCGATTACATAGCCCAACTGCCAGTGATCCTGCCGATCAATAATCACCAATAGGTTTCCCTGCCCGGTGCGGAACCCAGAATCCAGATCGGCGGGATCATCGGCCAAACGGGGGAGGCGAAACCACAGGACATCCATGGGGGGGGAACTTTTTACCGGCTCAAACCCAGCTAACTGCCGTAGTTGGGAGAAACGACCATCCGCCCCAATGGTGAGGGGCGCTTGAATTTCGTGCCAACCTCCTTGACCACGATAGCGAATGCCGATGACCGTGCCATTTTCTTCAACTAGTTCCTGCACATGGGCCCCCAAAATTAATTGAAAATTGGGATACCGTTGGGCCTCAGCAATCATGAACTCAAGTAATTTCACCTGGGGGAGGACGGCAATGTAGGGAAACTTCGTCTTCAACAACCCAAAATCAGCGAGCTGGGTAACCTGGGTTGCGGTGCGGACAGTCAGGTGCTGAATTTTGCCATGGGGATGCTGCAACAGCTGATCCGCCAGTCCCAGTTGATCCAGGATCTCCAGGGTGGAGGGGTGGATGGTATCCCCCCGAAAATCCCGGTCAAAGTCCCGATGCTGCTCCAACAGTGTCACGGGAATTTCCTGCCGTGCCAACAACAGCGCTAGCATCACTCCCGCAGGTCCACCCCCGACAATGCAACAATTCGTCTGCTGGATATCTAAAATTTCATGTTCCGCCTTGACAACCATTTTTCTCTCTCCAGTGAGTGGTTTCTTCAGCCAAAACCAGCTTCATTCAGACTCTTCCTCATTCACCTCAATTTGGGTTACGGAATGTAATCTAAAGATTGCAGTTTGTAATAATTATTCGGTCTCTGAGGTGGCATCCGATAGACTATTCTCCACATAGAATGCTGGGATCAACTGAGACTTATAAAATGTTAACAATAAGCATTTGGCATCATTATTTAATCTTCGGTTCCTTTGCCGCTGCGATCGCCGGGATCTTGCTCTTATTTCTGCCAAAACTGACCCATACTCCGGAACCCTTAGAAGCAACGGAGTGGATCCTGTTGCTGATGAGTTTTGCCTATTGGAGTGTGTATTGTAGTGCCACGCTTTTACAACCCCTCTGTTTATCAGATTGGGATATCCTGCGCCTCAGTTTGAAAATCACCGCAATTATTACTTACTTTTTAACCGTTGCTTGTATTTTGAGCTTGCCGCTCCATCGTCTGGCCATGTCCCGTCAGGTTGAAGAATAACCATCCCTTCAACGTCAGAAACAACACCGACTGGAGCAGGTTCCTGGGTTCCAAGGATGGTAGCAGGTATGATCCGAAAGAGCATTTTGTCTTCTCTTTCCCCTGCTATGAAGCCCTTGATCCTAGAACGAAGACCGAAACGGCGATCGCAACGACTATTCCTAGTCATCCTTGCCCTCATGGCAGTGATTGTATTGTTGCTGGTAGGGTGGCAGCGAGAACAACCAGAATCCTTGGTAGGTAACAACTTAGTTTCGCAAGTCTCTGACTATGAGGTCACAGGCACCTTCTCCGAGACGGGTGAAACGCCAATTGAAGGGAATGTTGTGGCCTCCTTGCAACGTCACCATCCCGGTCTACTGTTGTGGAGCTCTTGGGCGGGAGCCGATCAAAACACTGGGAGCTTGACCTCTGTACCCTTTACCGCACCGATGGTGCTGACAGTTTGGGTGGCAGGCTATCCCAACGCCGAGGGCAATCAGCTACTGCTAGAAAATGTCGAAACCCAGGCGCAATACAAACTATCAGCTACCAATCCGGGAGAAAGTTGGCGGCAAGTTCTCCTCTGGGTGCCCCTGAGCTGGCAAGGACATCCCATCCGCCTCGTTGCCAGGGATCAGACCACCACTCCAGGAGGCTGGTTAGGGGTGAGTTCCCCCCAAGAGACGGGGTGGTTAAGTTTGCTGGGGACACAGTTGGGTTCGCTGGTCATCTTGCCCCTCTATCTGCTCTACTTTGTCTTGTTCCTGGCCCCCAGTCTATTTGTAGTGCTGCTGATGATTCAGTTTGAAAATCTGCATCCAGCCTTGACCCTCATGCTGGCGATCCTGGTCAGCGCGGTCTGGGGCTATGGCTTATTCTGGCTGTATTTTCTCAATCATATTGTGGGGATTATTGGCAGCGTCTTGATGTTGTTGTTGGGACTCTACAGTGGGGTGGCAGTTTGGCGACAACGCAGCCTCCAGCGATTTATCCAATCCCCTGATGTGCTGTTCCCCACCCTGTTGATGTTTTTAGTAGGATTGTTTTATCTCTCCCTCCTCTATGTGTTTGATCCAGCCCTGTCGGCTAACAGTCTGGCCCAAACTCGTTTTTTTGCGGCTCGCCCCTCTGACAACACCCTGCCCTTATTACTGGCAGAAAAGCTCTATGCCGGGAAAGATCCCCGACAATTTCTGGGGGATTGGCAAAGCAGCGATCGCCCTCCCTTGCAATCGGGCATCGTGCTGCTAGAGCGACCGGTTCTAGGCATCTTGAGTCTCGGAGTCGGCTATCAACTGCTGGGCACGATCGCCCAATGTTCCTGGATTGCTGCCCTCTGGGCTTACTGCCGCACAGCGTTTACGGGGACGAAGGCTGGCTATCGCCTCACCCTGGTACTGGCAACGGCCATCTTCTCTGGCTTCTATCTCTACAACAGTGTGTACGTCTGGCCCAAGCTCTTGGCCGGTGCCTTTACCCTCTTTGCCTTTACCTTGCTCTTACAGGAACAGGAGGATCCCCAAATACCTTCAACGGGACGCACCGCCCTAGCAGCGATCGCGGCGGGCCTGGGATTACTCTCCCACGGCAGTGCTGTCTTTACCCTGCCGGCAATGATCCTGGTACTGATCCTGCTGCGCCGAGTACCGGATTGGCGTAGCACCATCATCGGTGTGGTTTTGTGCGGGATGTTGCTGGCTCCCTGGGCTGCCTACCAGAAATTCTTTGATCCCCCCGGAGATCGCCTTGTGAAAATGCACATTGCTGGAGTTCAAGAAATTGATCCTCGCTCTTCATGGAGCGCCATTTATGATGCCTATCACGGACTCAATCCCCTCCAGCTGGGGCAAAATAAGTGGGAAAATCTAAAGACGATTGTGGGTGCAGTACCCCTGCTTGAGTCAGCCCAACTGTTTGAACACCCAACCCTGATTACCAACTGGCGCTTGCGGGAACGGGAACACATTATCCCTGCCTTGGGATTGCTGAATCTCGGCTGGTTGGGGTTGCTAGGGCTGTGGCTCGGGGGGGGGCAAGATCGTCACAAAGGATCGCCGTATTGCCCTGGCAGCAATAGGGGTAAGCGTGATCAGTTTGCTGATGTGGGCATTGGTAATGTTTTCTGGCGGTTCGACGGTGATTACCCACAGTTCCTATGCCAGTATCATGCTAGCTTTCACCGGACTCGCCCTCTTGATTTCAGAACTCCCCGGACTGATCACCTATCCCCTCCTAGGGCTCCACACCCTGCTCTTTGCCTGGATCTGGATTGTGAACACGCCATCTGGGATTGCCGAGGCAGTGGTGAATCTGCCCAGTCTGCCCCTCCTAATCGTGGCTGTGATTAGCTGCATCGCCCTCGCCAGAGTGCTGATGCGACTGACCCAAGAGCGGCGATTTATGTCCTGACGGCATGATCAATGGCTCGATCCCAGCCCGCGTCTCTCCTGCTTGCGTATTGGCCCACTCTATGTTAGTCAATCATGTGCTAGGGTTAGGGGTAAGGATTATTTTCGGCTGTGTAATTCGTTGTATCAGCGTTTCTCCGAATCTATCTCTCTACATTTACTGATTCCGGAGATACTTCCATGTCGATCTATGTTGGCAATTTATCCTACGAGGTCACCCAGGATGATCTCACCCAGACCTTTTCAGAATACGGTACAGTCAAGCGGGTTCAGTTACCAACGGATCGCGAAACTGGTCGCTTGCGCGGGTTTGCCTTTGTTGAGATGGCTACAGAGGCAGAAGAAGCAGCGGCGATCGAAAAACTGGACGGTGCCGAGTGGATGGGCCGTGACCTCAAGGTGAATAAGGCGAAGCCCCGGGAAGACCGAGGGTCTTCTGGAGGGGGTAGCTGGGGGAATAAAGGTGGCTCTTCTCGACGCTATTGAGCTTTGGAGCTGAAGGTTTTAGCTCTAACGTCTTGAGGGCAGACAAAGAGTCTGCCCTTTTTTATCGAGCGTTTTTCATTACTGAAGAGGTCAGATGGCCCAAATCACTCCGGGCGAGAATGAAGGAATTGAGTCTGTACTGCGTCGATTTAAGCGCAAGGTTTCTAAGGCAGAAATTTTCCCTGATATGCGGAAGCATCGCCACTTTGAAACCCCCATCGAAAAACGGAAACGTAAAGAACTTGCCAAGCATAAACAACGGAAGAGACGATCTCGCCATTGAGCTTTGGAGCTGATCAATCGGTTCATGACCTTGATCTAAAGTTAAGTCACCTCCCTGACGACGTTCTTTACCCCCTTAACATCCCAATGAAAATCAAAGAACTTCTGAGCCGCTACATGGCAGGTCAAAGAGATTTTAGCAACCTGAATCTCATGGCAGCCAACCTCAGAAATATGAATCTGAAGGGTGCAAATCTGAGTGGTGTGAACTTAACAAAGGCCAATCTGACGAGAACCAATTTAAGCCAGACTAATCTCTCAAATGCAATTTTGCTAGGAGCCAACCTCACCGAAACAAACTTGACAAAGGCCAACCTTACCAATGTCAAGCTCCAGGATCTCGATCTGAGTCATACCTACCTTGGCGGGGCCATTATTACCAACGCTTTAAACCCTGGTTTTAGATCTAAGAAACCCAAACCATCGCCAACTAAAGATTCAGACCCTTGTTAAGTCAAGCCTCGCTTTAGCCAATATATCCAACGAACTCCGACCAGTGACCCTACTCTTTTTAGAAATGGATATTGATGATGTTTGAACTGTTTACAACCAGCGCCATTAAAGTCATTATGTTGGCTCAAGAAGAAGCTCGGCGTCTCGGTCATAACTTTGTAGGAACCGAGCAACTGCTGTTAGGGCTGATTGCTGCTGAACCCGGCATGGCATCCAAGGTCTTAAAATCTTTAGGCATTACCTTGGCGGATGTGCGGCGGGAGATTGAAGCGGTGATTGGTCGTAGCTCTAGTTATGTCAGTGCAGAGATTCCCTTCACTCCCCGGAGTCGGCGGGTGCTGGAACTCTCGCTAAATGAAGCGCGACAGCTGGGGCAGAACAACGTTGACACCGAACACATATTACTCGGCTTAATTCAGGACGGAGAAGGTTTGGCAGCCAGAGTCCTGGAACATTTAGGGGTCGATCGCAACCAGATCCGGACGCAAGTGATGCAAGCGATCGCCCCCAAACCCATCCTTGCGAGTCAAAACCCCCAGCGCAAAAAGACCCCGGTTCTCGATGAGTGTGGCATTGATCTCACCCAACTGGCCACCCTGGGAAAGCTTGACCCCGTGGTGGGGCGGCAAAGAGAAGTTGAACGGGTGATCCAAATTCTGGGTCGTCGCACCAAA
This sequence comes from Neosynechococcus sphagnicola sy1, assembly GCF_000775285.1. NCBI lineage: Bacteria > Bacillati > Cyanobacteriota > Cyanophyceae > Neosynechococcales > Neosynechococcaceae > Neosynechococcus > Neosynechococcus sphagnicola. The sequence continues at coordinate 29,468 of NZ_JJML01000020.1, forward strand.
AACAACCCAATTTTACTGGGGGAACCCGGTGTGGGTAAAACAGCACTAGCCGAGGGATTGGCTCAGCGCATCGTCAACCATGATGTCCCTGAAACCTTGGTCGGGAAACGGGTGCTGACCTTAAATATCAGCTCCTTAATTGCCGGCACCAAGTATCGGGGGGAGTTCGAGGAACGCCTGAAGCGGATTATGACTGAAATTCGCAGCAATGGCGATGTGATTTTAGTCATTGATGAGGTGCATACGTTGGTGGGCGCAGGAGCCGCCGAAGGGGCGATCGATGCCGCGAATATCCTCAAGCCTGCCCTAGCGCGGGGGGAACTGCAATGTATTGGGGCTACTACCCTAGATGAATACCGTCAGTACATTGAGCGGGATGCGGCTCTGGAGCGCCGTTTTCAGCCCGTGATGGTGGGTGAACCCAGTGTGGAAGAAACGATTCAGATTTTGCACGGTTTACGCAGTCGCTACGAACAGCACCACAAACTCACGATCTCCGATCTAGCCCTAGAAGCGGCTGCCAAGCTATCGGATCGCTATATTTCAGACCGATTCCTACCAGATAAAGCGATTGATTTGGTGGATGAAGCAGGTTCGCGTGTCCATATCCAGCACTCAAAACAGGTGTCAGCGGCGAAGGAACTGCAAACCGAGCTCAATCGAATTCTAGACAGTAAACAGGATGCGGTGCGATTGCAAGAGTTTGCCCAAGCGGGCAAATTGCGCGATCGCGAACTGGAGATCCAGCGAGAGATTCAAGCCTCGGCTCCAGAGAATACCGAGCAGGGTAATGATCCCAGTCTCACGACCATTGTTGATGTCGCTGATATTGCCCAAATTGTTGCCGCCTGGACGGGGATTCCCGTCAGCAAACTCACCGAATCGGAATCGGAAAAATTCTTGCACATCGAAGAGATTCTCCACCAGCGGCTGATTGGTCAGGTCGAAGCCGTTGCCGCGATCGCCCGTGCCATTCGCCGTGCCCGGATGGGGCTCAAAGATCCCAAGCGACCGATCGCCAGCTTTATCTTTGCGGGGCCGACGGGGGTGGGAAAGACCGAACTGGTGAAATCCCTGGCTGCCTGCTTCTTTGGCTCTGAAGCCGCCATGATTCGCTTAGACATGTCTGAATATATGGAGCGTCACACCGTTTCCAAGCTGGTGGGTTCTCCTCCTGGCTACATCGGCTACAGCGAAGGTGGGCAACTCACCGCCGCCGTGCGGCGTCAACCCTATTCCGTGGTGTTATTTGACGAAATCGAAAAAGCTCACCCCGATGTGTGCAATCTGCTGCTCCAGATTCTTGAAGATGGCCGCTTAACCGATGCCAAAGGTCGCACCATCGACTTCAAAAACACGGTCATCGTCATGACCTCAAATGTTGGCTCGAAGGTCATTCAAAAAGGTGGCGGTGGACTGGGTTTCGAGTTTTCGGAGCATCCCACCGATGCCAATTACAACCGAATTGTTGGCCTCGTGAATGAGGAACTTAAGCAGTACTTCCGCCCCGAATTTCTCAACCGCCTGGATGAAATTATTGTCTTCCGGCAACTGACCCAGCCTGAAGTCAAACAAATTTCTGAGCTGCTGCTGCGGGAATTCTTTAGCCGTTTAGCAGCGCAAGGCATTACCTTGGAAGTCACCGATCGCTTTAAGGAGCGCTTAGTCGAAGCAGGCTATCATCCTGAGCTAGGAGCCCGTCCCCTGCGTCGAGCCATTACCCGCCTGTTGGAGGACTGTCTGACGGAGGAAATTCTCTCGGGTCGGGTGAAGTCGGGAGATGCCGTGGTGGTGGATGTCGATGCGGCGGGGGAAGTGCAGGTGTTACGCCAGGGTGCCGTCGCTGCCCCGCTGCCCGATAGTGACCTCGGAGCTGCCCCGGAATTAACCTCCTTAGGACTGGCGACCGCTGCCTGCTAAAACCAACGATCCCAGACCTGCCGCCGGGGCTGTGGAGGGAGTAAAATCAGCCAAGTGGTTCAACTTCAAAGCTGGTTCTGAAAGAGAGTAATGTCACACACCATTGTTACGGATACCTGTGAAGGGGTTGCAGATTGCGTTGAAGCCTGCCCCGTTGCCTGCATCCACGAGGGGCCGGGTAAAAATCGTCAGGGTACAGACTGGTACTGGATTGATTTTGCCACCTGTATTGACTGCGGTATTTGTCTCCAGGTCTGCCCGGTTGAGGGGGCAATTGTGCCTGAGGAGCGTCCTGATCTACAAAAAACACCCTAGTCACAAGTTATGAACCAACCTGTGCCTTCCACCGCTATCTTAGAGGTCGTGGATGTCTATGCCGGGTATGTCAAGGGACTGGATATCCTCCAGGGGGTAAATCTCAAGGTCTATCCAGGGGAATTGATTGCAATTATTGGCCCCAACGGTGCCGGTAAGTCTACCCTGGTGAAGACGGTGTTTGGACTTCTGACCCCCCACCGAGGTCAGATCCGGTTCCAGGGGCAGGCGATCGCCGGATTGAAATCAAACGAGATTGTGCAGCGGGGCATGTGCTACGTGCCGCAGATTGCCAATGTTTTCCCTTCCCTCACCGTGGATGAAAACTTAGAGATGGGAGCCTATCTCTGCTCCTCTCCCTTGCAGCCGATCAAAGACGGAATTTTTGCCACGTTCCCCGTCCTCGCCAATCGGCGGCGGCAGCGAGCCGGCACCCTATCCGGTGGGGAGCGACAAATGCTCGCGATGGGGCGCGCCTTAATGGTACAGCCCAGCTTGTTAATGCTGGATGAACCCTCCGCCGCCCTTTACCCCCCTGTTGGTGACCAGTGTCTTTGAGCAAATTCAGCAGATTCACCGGGGGGGGTACCGCCATTGTTTTGGTGGAACAAAATGCCCGTAAAGCCCTGGCAATGGCTGACCGAGGCTATGTGCTGGATACGGGGCGAGATCGCTACGAAGGCAAAGGGAGTGATTTATTACAAGATGCCAAAGTTCGAGAACTCTATTTAGGGGTCAACGCCAACTCACCGTCATGACAGAGATTTTATTCCAGCAAATTCAACAGTTCTATGACGGTGCTTCGGGGCTGTGGGAGCAGATCTGGGGAGAGCATATGCACCATGGCTACTACGGCAGTGATGGTCAGCAAGCCCCGGATCGCTACCAGGCACAGATTGATCTGATTGAGGCCCTGTTGAATTGGGCAAGGGTCGGAGAGGCAGGGGAAATTCTAGATGTGGGCTGTGGGATTGGCGGCAGCTCTCTGAATCTGGCGCAGCGGTTTCAAGCCGCTGTGACAGGGATTACCCTCAGTCCCGTCCAAGTTCAGCGAGCCAGGGAACGGGCTGCCCAAGCAGGTCTGACCACTCAAGCGGAGTTCCAAGTCGCCAATGCCCTAGCCATGCCCTTTACTGACAACCGCTTCGATCTCGTCTGGTCTTTAGAAAGTGGAGAACACATGCCTGACAAGGCGCAGTTCTTGCAGGAATGTTATCGGGTACTGCGTCCAGGAGGGACGCTGATTCTGGCCACCTGGTGCCATCGTCCCACCCATATCCAACCCTTAACCGTCGATGAGCAGCAACTGCTAGCAGCCATTTACCGCGTCTATTGTTTACCCGGTGTTTTGTCCCTCCCCGAATACACCGCGATCGCCCAAAGGCTGGAACTGCAAAACCTCCGCACCGCTGATTGGTCAACTGCCGTGGCTCCCTTTTGGGATCAGGTGATTGATTCCGCCTGGAAACCAGCAGCGATTTGGGGATTGCTCCAAGCAGGATGGACAACGATTCAGGGTGCTTTTGCCCTGGGACTGATGCAGTCAGGCTACCGCAGAGGGTTGATCCGTTATGGAGTCCTGACCGCAACAAAACATCATTAAGGGAAAGGTGACCGACTTCAGGTTGAACTGCCTGCGAACACCCGTGGTTGACTCAGGACATCCCCATAGAGATCCTCAAGGCGGGAAATATTGGCACTGAGGGCATAGGATTCCACCACCCGTTGACGAGCCTTTTGCCCCAGGGCACGAATCCAGGTAGGATGGTCACGCAACAGGGGTAGGAGGGTGCGAATCTGACTGGAGACTCCCTGGGTTTTAAGAATGATCCCCGCCTCATCCTGGAGAACCTCGCCATCCGCCCCCACATCGGTGGCTAAACAGGCCAGCCCACAGGCCATGGCCTCCAGCAACGATAGGGACAACCCCTCCACCAGGGAGGGCAAAATAAACACATCACAGCCTCGCAGAATCTCAATCCGCCGCCGTTCATCCGGCTCAAACCCCAACCAGAGAATCCCCAGATCTTCACCATAGAAGGGTTCCAGGGAGGAGCGCATGGGGCCATCCCCTACAATCACCAGTTTGCAGTCTAGCCCCAACTTAGCCTGTTTCCAGGCGCGTAACAGGGTTTCCACAGTTTTTTTCAGGGGCAATGCGTCCCTGGTAGACAAACAGCTGTCCGGCATTAAGTTCCTGCTTCAGGGAAGATCCCCCTGGAGCATACTTCTGGACATCCACTCCGTTGGGAATAATCACCACCCGATCCCCAGGCACCCCCAATCGCACCAGCAAATCCCGTTGAATTTGAGAGAAGATAATCACCCGGTTGTAGTGAGCCAAAAACGGGGCGTAGAGCTGATACATCAGGTGTTGGGTTCCCGATGTAAAATTGCGGGGCTTGCGGTCAAAGGCAGGGTGGAAGGTGGCCACCAAGGGTAGGCCTAGCTCTTCACAGATCTCAGGGAGCAGAAAATCCAGGGGTGAGAGGGTGAGGGAAGCATGAACTAGATCGGGCTTGAGTTCGCGGAGTGACTGACTCAAGACCTTGCTCGATCGGGGGGAAGGAATGGTATAAATTTGAGACTTATAGAGAAAGGGCAGGGGTACTTCAGGGCAGGAGGGCCAACCATCGGGGGAGGTTTCTTCCTGGGCAAAGTGGAGAAAGCTAACCTGGTATCCCCGATCCAACAAGGCATTGGTTACCTCTCGACCATAGGTAACGTTGCCACAAAACGGAGATTTTTTTCCAAGCCAGGCAATGTGCATTCTGGTGCAGTCTCAAATGAGCAGGGATGGGGCAACCCCTAGGATTCAGATGGGTTCACACCCGTAACGGAAATATACCAGGTCAGACTCCCTCCTGCGATCGCCAGGGCTGCTAACCCTAAAAAAACTGTTTGCAATCCCAGCAGGGTTTCCGCCACCCCCACCAATGCCAAAGGCAAACTCAGGGCAATGTTGACGGCGTTGTTTTGCAGCCCAAAGACCTTGCCCCTCATCTCCTCTGGGGTTTCTTCCTGAATGGTGGTTTGCAAGGGGACACCAATCATGGCGGCAAAGGTGCCAATGGCGGTCAACAGCAGCACCGTCGGCCATAGTCGTTGGGAGAAGAGGGCCAGGCCCACGAGGGCGATCGCCATGCCCAGGGAACCGTAAAAGCCCAGGCGGTTTCGAGATCCTAACCGTGCCCCAAAATGGCCTAAAATTGTTGCCCCAATCACCATCCCCACCCCCCCTGCTGCTAACAGAAAGCCAAATTGGGAGGCTTTAATTTCCGGGATCACCTGAGCCAGACGTACCGCCATGACCGAGAGAGCCGCCACAATGGAAAATAAAATCACCAGCTGCATCAGAGCTGCCCTTACCTGCCGCTGTTGACCCAGATAGCGGAGTCCTTCCTGAATATCTTGCCAAACATGGGGGGTTTCCCGTTCCAGGCTATTGAGGTTTTCTCCCGTTTGCAGCAACAGCAGCAATAACCCCGCGATCGCATAGCACCCCCCCACCACCAGTTCTTTACCGATATCCGCTGCTGCGCCCACTTGGGCAAACACGGTATCGGCGATCGCCAGCAAGGGTTCCCCCACCGCAAAGCCCACGATCAGTGAGCCCATCATGGTCGTGGTGTAGAGGGAGTTGGCGGACAACAAATGCCGCCGCTCGACCACAAGGGGGATGACCGCCTGTTCTGCCGGCGCAAAAAACTTGGGTCAGCGTAGAGACTAAAAAGGTAATCAAGAGGATGAAGCAAAAACCCACGGGAACCCCAGCGATGGTTCCCCAATCCTGAGACAGCCATAGGAGGAAGGGCGATGACAGCACCAGGAATCCCCGGAGCAGATTGGTTACAACTAACACCGCTTTTTTTGGGCCAGCGATCCACCAGGGCTCCGGCCACAGAGCCAAACAAAACAGCGGGGATGGTGAAGGCAATCATCACCGCTGAAACCCATCCACTAATGGGCTGATCCTCCAGCTGAAACCGACTGGCAATCAAGGCAATCATCAACACCAAGTACACCTTATCCGCCAGTTGGGAAAATACCTGACCACTCCAGAGGGCTAAAAAGTTGCGATTTTTCAGCACTGGAATAAACCCAGGTTCCGGTTCATCAGGGGGCAGGGGAGCAGGGTCGGGGGCAGCGGTTGGCACCTGGGGTTGGGGGGGAGGAGTCGCGACCACCTGCAGGTTGGGCAGCTGGTCAACGGGGAACAGTCCGCTATCATCGGCGGGCCATCGCTCTGACGCAAAGACTGACTGATCCGCCCCCCCGTCGCCCGCCCGTCGCCCCTGAGGCAGATCCTTCCTGTCCCGGGGGGTATCCCCCGATCCCAGCGAGGGTGGTCAACAGAGCGTCCAGTTTTACATCAGGCGATCGCATCATGGTTTCGAACAACTAGAGGGTAGAAGACAGCGCTAGCGTCAGACAACTGTCAACGATAGCAGCGGATCGGATCGGGCGGTCGAAGTGATATTGAGCATACTGACGTAAGAGGTTTTCCACAGCACCCCAGCTAGCCTGAAGCTGTGAGGGATCAACCTCCTGTTCCCCTAACCCTGGGGGTAACTCAATCTGGGGCAGTTGTTGCAATAAGGATAACTCTAGGGCATTAAGGCGGGTCTGCACCGGGGTAGGCCGCTGCTGGGAAATGGTCACCTTTGCTTCCTGCGCCCATCGTGCCAAGGCTGTCAGGCTAACCGTTCCACCAATGACCGCACTGAAGCCAATACACCACTCAGGCTCCGTAAAATTGGGTGTCAGGGGTGCTTGGGTCAGGCAGCAAGCCTGCACCTGAGGGGCAATCCCTGCCAGTCGGAGCAACTGAAAGACGCCGTGGGTCAATTGGGCGAGGACGACAGCGGTAGCACACTGCTCTAGCCGGCGCAAATGCTCATTCAATAGATAGAACAACTCCTCCTGAGGCTGATCGCTTAGGGCTTGGAACAGCGCCAACTCTGCCAAGTATTGTCCGGCTGTTAGCTTCCCTAGATCCTGGCTCAAGCCGGGATAGGATGCCAGAGTCTCTGCCTGGGATATCCTGTCCAGGGTGCGTCCCTTCGAGATCAAGAGGTCATTGACCACAAACAGAGAGGTGCGTCCCCCCAGCTTCGAGCGATGTTTCCGGGCTCCGGGGGCAACGGCGCGTACTAAGCCAAATTCCCGAGTCAGAACCGTTACCAATCGGTCAGACTCCCCCAGGGGCATACTTTTGAGATTAATGCCAATTGCTTTGTAGGTAGGACTCATAACACCAACTAGGGAGCCTGAGCCTGGAAACGCTCACCCTCAAGGTTGCAAGCCTGCGATCCCAAGATCTTTATCTAGGTTATCGCGCTGGCGGACAATCTCAACACCATGGGAGGTTCCCAACCGGGATGCACCCGCTAAAACCAGCTCAATGGCTTGTTCAGCGGTGCGAATCCCACCAGAGGCTTTAATCCCCAGGCGATTTTTGGTAATTTCCTTCAGCAGGCGTACCTCTGGGACCGTTGCCCCTCCAGCCCACCCTGTACTGGTCTTGAGAAAAGCGACTCCGGCATCCATACAGACTTCAGCGGCCAGACGAATTTCCGCCTCATTTAACCGGGACATTTCTAAAATTGCCTTCACCAGTTGCCCCGTTGAGTCACAAATTTCAGCAATTTCCTGGTGCAATTCATTCACCTGACCGGTCTTCAGCCAGCCAAGATTGATCATTACATCTAACTCTGTTGCCCCTAGATCCACCGCTTCCTGGGCTTCGTAAAGTTTGACAGCAGCGGTGGAAGCCCCACTGGGAAACCCAATCACAGTGCAGACCTTTGGCACCTTGCCCTGTAACAGCATTGCCACCTGCCGCACATAAACCGGGTAAACACAAACCGCCGCGAACCCAAAGCGAACCGCTTCATCGCACCCCTTTTCAATTTGCTCGGGGGTTGCCATCGGACTTAGCAAGGCATGATCAATCAAGGGTGCGAGATCAATATCTGGATAGTCCGCAGTCATGAAGGGTCTCAGGGAAAGGACAGTGACCCTATCGGCAGGCACCAATATCGGAGGGTGCATGTCCACAAGGTACCGTCCAAATTCTAGCAATCGCCGTTGGATTCTGTTGATCCATGCCATTGACCTGGCATCGATGCCGGGGGATCAGGGATTAGCAACCATGGTGAAGGCAGCCCAGTAATCAAGATGGGACAATACTTTAGCCTTGGTGCTCAATCGACACGTCTGGAAGATTGATTAATTCAGAGGGCGCAAAGTCCCAAGATTTGTGCTCAGAGCTGAGGGATTCAGCCCTGCACGCTGAGCCACCAACCAGCCGATGGCTTCTAAATAGGAGGGGACTGAAACGGCCTCGATACCCAAGGACTCTGAACTGACCTGGAGTCGCGTGTGATTTGCTTGCACCGCAATAATCTGTGCTGGGGTCTGGGCAAACTGGAGGAGGCCACTGCCACCACAGGCAGTTGCGGGTACGATCACCGCATCCACCTGATTAACCTCAATATCCCCCGACTGGGAGTTACCAGAGAGTATAAATTGAGGTGCCCGACTCAACCCCACCAAAACGCAGGGTAAAAACGGTGTAGCCGATTTCTTCTGCGGCAGATCGCGGGGAAATCTGTGGATCTAAGGGCAGGGGAGGTAAGGCAGGGGCGTGAGCGCAGGGGATCTGAAAGTTACGGACAACCAGATGGCTGATGACGGCTTCTGCTCCCGCCAGGGGATCCACCCCATGTCCCTGGCGGTAGCTTTGTAGTGCCTCGCTCCCACTGTCATCGGGGAAACGCGCCACCACCGCGATCGCCTCTGCCTGCGCTTGGTGGATTAATTGATCGACGGCTCGCAGTAAGCTGCCGGGATTCTGGATGGTTCCCCAAGTAGCCCCCGAGGCAGCGGTTTGTAATTCCACCCCCAAGGGGGCATCGGTGACCACATAATCCGTAAGATTTAACCCCAGGGTTGCCCGAGTCGCTTCGGCGGCCTGGAGGTGTCGGAGCCGCAGCTCCGCTTCCATGCCTTGATCAAGGACAATACCAACCCGATTGTTGCGGACTGGACGCAACTTCCAGTGTCCGGCTGCAAACTGATCTAGACCATAGCCTTCAACATAGAGGGCATTGGGCAGCGGCCAATAGAGTTGAGCCCCATTGAGGACATTGGGATGGGTAATCAGACAATCCGCAACTTGGGCGATCGCCCGAGCGACTGGCAGTGCATCTCCGGCATAACCACCGATGGCAGCCCCTACCCCAGTGGGAATGATCAAAACCACCGTAAACGGACGCTGGTGCAACCGTGCTTAATCTTCAACTGCGGCAGAAACCATGACCACGGCTTCAACGTGAGCCGTTTGCTGGTCAGTATCCACTTTGGTAATCGCCCAGCGCAATGGTTCACCGTGGGTTTGCAGGGTGGCTTCTACCGCCCGATGAATTTCTAGGGGAGATCTTTGCAGATCAATCTCTGCGGTGATGAAGTGGGTGGTCATGGTTTAGTATCCTCCTGAAGGCATCCTACCAGAAAGTTCCCCCTTGAAAACCCTGGAGCTATCCTCTGGAAGGTACGGAATAGTTGTAGGCTCAGCGTCAGCCAAGTTAGGGTAGGGGCAAATCGGTGCGAGATTAACCATGCGCCTCTGGATCACCTGCTTTTTTCTCTTGTTTGCAGTCGCTGAAATCCTTCAATGGCTAAAGCAATTTTCCCTGCCCCTCCCGATTTACATCTTAGGCGGCGCCTTTTTAGCGATCGCGGCCAATGCAGATAAGCAGACGAGTCTCCCCCTACCTTGGGGGAATCACGCACTCAGGCAGCCCACAGTCGACCCTCCGCCTATGGCTGAACTAGAGGATCGAGAATAAGCCTTTCCTGGAATTTTCGGAACTGAACTCCGATGGCGCTAGGGTTCTGGCCCTAACCATTCAGGGGTGAAGCTGCCATGGAGACCGTAGGGCACATGGTGTTTGAGATGCAGACGCGCGATCGCCCCCTGGGTTAAATCCTGAGCATCCAAAATCACCAGATCGGAGCGATGGTGGGCCGCATCATAGATCAGGGTTAGGAGCCAGCCATCATCTTCCTTGCCATTGGATATTCCAGGAGGGCGAGGCACAAATACCGGTTCACCGACAAAACCACGGGGAGCAGCACTCCAAATCTGGCGGTCTCCCGATGCCAAATCTAGTTTCAAAATCGCTTGGAGAGGGGCATTCCCCTGAGGATCATGAGCCGCTGCGATATATAAATAGCGGTAGGGTTGCCCCACTTGGGTCGGCGGCAAGGTAGGAAACTCACAACTGCGCTGATCCAGGCATTGCCGCTGCACGGACTGGGTCGCCAAGTTTAAATCAAACCGCCACAGCTGGCTGGGGGGAAGTTCCGCAAACTTCACATCCAGGTAAGTCTGATTGGGTTGCACCTGGGGGAAAGATTGATAACACACAGAATCCACCACCAGATTTTCGCCCTGTTCAAAGGCATTGGCATGGTGAAACACAAAGCAGGGATCGGTTGCCAATCTTTGCACCGCTCCCCCGCCCCGGCGGGGAATCACGAGAATGCGCGTCGGTTGCTGGGCTTGGAACTTGATACACTCCGCTGCTCCCCGTAGCCCTAGCAGGTAAGGCAAGGGGTTAAACGCCACCGGATTCTGGAAAAATAGATAGTAGTTGGGGGTGAGGGCAAAGTCGTGGAGAAAGGCAAACCCAGGAATAGATTGGGTCTGCTGCGTCACCACCTGCCCAGCCAGATCAAACTCATAAACCGTGATTTCTGAAGTCGGGCCTGCTTTGACTGCAAAGTTAACCAGACGGGTGTCGCCATGGCTGCCACCGGGATCAATCCGGGGATGGGCCGCGAAGGAAGCCCCTGAGGCCAGTAGGCCGTCCAGGTTATCCAGCCCTAGGGTTTCTAAGGTTTGGGGATGCAGTCGATGGGGATGGGCGGCTTCCCACAATGCCAGCAGTTTACCGCCCCAATAGATCACATGGGTATTGGCAATATTTTTGAGTTTCAGATCCAAAACGTTGGCGAGCCAGCCCCCCGGTTTCTGCGTCCCAAAGACACCCCGATAGAGAATTTTGCCAGCTGCTTGCTCAGCTACGTAACCAGCGGTGCGAACAAAGCGATTACGAAAATACGCCCGTCCCCCAGCAAAGGCGATCGCACAGATCATGCCATCGCCATCAAAGGGGTGGCGAATTGCCTCACCCTTGACATCAAGCAGCCCTGGCCCATTGCGGAACAGGGTCCCGGATAGTTCAGGGGGAATTGCTCCTTCGATGTCTTCAATCCAATAGTCAAACTCCTGGGGTTGAGAGCGATAGCCACCCTGCCAATCCTTCAGGGTGTAAGCTGGGGCTGAATTTGCCGATAACGTTTGCATAGGAAGCAGGTTGTCTCTAAAATCATCGCCGAAAAAGAAAACTGACGGGTAACCGCTAATCCACGGGTTCCTTAATCGGCTCTGGTAAACCAGGTTGGCAGATTAACTCCGTCACTAGATCGGGGAGAAAAGGCTGACCTAAGTGTTTAGAAGCAGAAACATCGGCTTCTGGACAGGGGAGGGGATGCAGAACTCGATCTTCATGGAGGCTTTGGGAATCACTGGTTGGGAGCCAACCCAGCAGAGGCAAGGGCAGGAGGGTGCTGAGGTTGGTAATCACCACCAGCAACCAGAGGGCTTGAAAATTTGTTTCATTGATGCCCAGCCAGTGGGTCAAAACCGCTCCCATCTCGTAGGAGAGAAGGGCAGCCAGGTTGGTAATCGACATCAAAAGGGCAAACAAAGTTGCTTCTACCCCAGGGGGACAGAGGCGGGCTGCTAACACGAGCACGGGCATATAGGCAATCTGCCCCATGACAGTGAGTACCAGGCTATCTCCCAAGCTAAACCAGTGATCATCAATGCCAAGGGTTCGATTGACATGGGTGACGAGAATCAACATCGTCATCCCTAAGCATGCCGACAGGACGGTACTCCAGCCAAAGATCACCCGAAAGGGGACGGTCTTGAGAAAGCGTTGAAACACCCAAATTCCCAGGAGGGCAGCCACACTGGTGACCAGCCGCACCCGTCCTAAAAATTCCGGCTCAAACCCCAGTTCATTGGTGTTGAAAAAGAAAAATGCAGATTCAGCGGTCGGGGTAGCTTGCCAGAGGAAGAGAAAGGCCGTGGGCATCCAGATCTCTTTCTGAGACAAGGCTTGACGTAACTGCCGGAGTTGTTGACCCACCACCACCCAGTTGGGCGGCTCCGTCACCCGTGTTTCTGTAATCAGCCAGGCTCCCAGGGAAACCAACAGCGGAAAACTGGCGGTCATGGCAAACACCGTGTGGGTGCTGAAGTGTTGCAACAACGAACCACTAAAGTAGGCGGTGATCAAGCCTCCGAGGGCAGAGGCTCCCCAACAGAGGGATTGGAGGGAGCCAGCAGCACTTAAGGATTCCTGGCGTGCCCGCTCGACCACCAGAGAGTCCACAATCACATCACTGACGGCAATGGAGAGGGAACTCAGGGCGATCGCCAGGGTGGCAGCCCAGGCAGAATGCACGACGGTCGCCAAACAAATCCAGGAAAGGGCTCCAAAGATACCGGATAAAACCAGATAGGGACGGCGGCGATATCCCCAGATCGGTAATCCATCGGAGAGAAACCCAAAGGCGGGTTTGATCATCCAGGGAATGGCAACAATCCCTAGCAGTGCCGATACCTCTGCTGGCCCCAGGGATAGTTCATCTTTGAGAAAGAAACTCACCGCCAATCGCGCTAAGCCTAAAATTCCCTGGACAAAGTAAACCAGAAGAATGGCAATCAGTTCGGCCGACGGCTCATGACCGAAGAAGAGCTTCTCAGTAATCGATGCTTTCATTCGGGATAAGCCAGCTTCGGAAACAATCATTGACAATTTTTAACAAATATCAATGACTACTATCATATCCTGCGATCGCGGACTGTCCAGGCAAAACGCCTCAATTCTGAAGATCCACCCATCTTAGAGGAGATCCCCGAAGTAGACTGCAACAAAGCCGATCCGGGTCGATGGTCGGGGCACATTGTCAGGAGGCATTCTGTTCATCGTGTGGTTAATCGCCTTAGACGTCCGGGAATAGCAGCAATCACGATTCAGCAACTAGGAGGCTAGGATGAACCAATCACCGATTTCAGCCCAATCCGTTCCTGCAACGATGGGCAAAACAATTTATCCCGAACCCTATGCCTCACAGGTCAAAGGACGGTTGAAACGAAAGCTTGGCGAATACTTTGGTCTGACTCAGTTTGGGGTCAATCTGACCCATCTTGCACCGGGTGCAGTATCCGCCCTTGCCCACAGTCACTCCAAGCAAGATGAATTCGTCTTGATTCTGGAGGGCACCCCAACCTTGGTGCTGGGAGAACAGGAGTTTTTGCTCAGTTCAGGGGATTGCTACGGATTCAAAGCCGGCACAGGGATGGCGCATCAACTAGTGAATCGATCTCAGGCAACCGTAACCTTCCTGGAGATGGGCGATCGCACCGCAGGAGATGAAGTCGAGTATCCCAATGATGATCTCAAAGCAACCCAGGCAACAGATGGTGTGTGGATGTTAACGCACAAAGATGGTAGTCCGTACTAGAAGTGTTGAACGTTAGCTTTAAGCTAAGAAGTTGAGTCATTTCTATAGATCATGTGTTTCATTTTAGATGCCAATCATTTGAAGTCTGGCATCATGCGAAAAAGCTATTTCACTTCCACTTAAGCAGATGCTATACCGCAGACTAACGTGTTTTATATCTCGTTTTAACTAGAGCGGAGAAATAAGATTTATGGTTCCTCTCACAGTGACATTTGATATGCCCGGACAAATTGTTACAGGGTTAGCAAACGGAAGCCTTGTAAGAACAGGAGGTGTTGTTCAAGATACTTCTGGGAAAGTAGTTATGTGGTTAAGGGAATTCAGTGAAATGGGTGTTATGAATGGCATTAGCTCTGGCATATTACCTTTTACAGCAGCAACTAGTATGCTCAATCTTGGAATTTCAGCTGTAGGTTTCACGGTTATATTGAAAAGATTGAAAGATCTAGAAAAACAGCTAGAAAAAGTTCAAGAATCTTTAGAGAAAATCGAAAATAAAATTGATTTAAGCTTTTATGCGAATTTCCGAGCTGCTCTGGACTTAGCAATCAATTCTTTTACAATGAAAAATCTTCACAATCGAAGAAGCAGTGCCCTATGTGCAATCAATAGATTTTTGGAAGCAGAGTATACATATGCTGATCTAGCAGATAAAGAATTGGCAATTAAAAGTCGAATTGCTGGTGAATATATTTTAGCCTTATGTCTTGCCTACGTTGCAGAGGCAAGGTGTTATCTAGAGCTTAATGAGTTTGATACAGCAATCAAACGTTTCAAGGAGGGGAAGCATGAAATAAATATAAGAATCGAAAGATATGTAGATTCATTATTAACTTCTAAGCCTCTAATGTATTTGCATCCAAAGCTAAAAGGAAGAACTGACTTATCTCGCTTAACAAGAATTTATCAATGGAAAAATTCTGTTCAAAGTGAAAATAATAATTCTCTTCTAACAGAAAATTCTGTTTTCGAGTTGTTGAGAACAAATATGGTTCCACAGCGTGATATGTCGTGGACTTCACAAGTCAATGAGTGGATAGATTCGCTACCTGCTTGCGTAATTGAGCAGAAAAACGTCAAAAGAGATATTTTTGGAATCAAACAAGAAGGGAGAGAAGAAACTATCCAGAGCCTTCCAGTAACTTTTTTGAAAATGGAATCAATGATTGAAACTAGTCAAAGGTTTAATGCTTATCAAATCCAAACTAAAACAATTAGTAAATTACAAATTAGCTTCAATGATTGGATAAATCTTCAGCCGCCGACGAATAAAAATGAGGATAAAAGCTTGATGTATATTATCCCAGAAATTCCTTTGAGTCTGTGATAAATTTAATCTCCGTTGTCGCATATTACTACCTTTACTCTAAGCTGTTGTGCATCCAAACATCATAGAAACAGGCGAGCTCCTTGCAGCAAGGTGATCAGTTTGAAAAAGGGTGCCGATTAGCTTACGTAGCGATATCGCCTATTGAGCGCGAGGTATAATCACTATTCACTGAGCGAATCCAGATCCAACTGAGTATCCATCAGTACTGCGCCACTGAGATTCGTTTGATTCAAAATTGCCCCCATCAGATTGGCAGCACTTAAATCAGTTTCGCTGAGGTTCGCACCGCTGAGGTCAGCCTGAGTTAAATTGGCTCGGATCAAAACCGCCCCTCCAAGCACCGCTGACCTAAACGACGTGTGGCAGCAAGACGCACTAATTAACAAGGCACTTCCCATCAGGGCTTCACTCAGATCAGCACCATTGAGGATCGACCGACTGAGGTTTGCCCCCAACAGTTGCGCCTTCACCAGTCGTGCCTGTGCCAGATTGGCACCAATCAAGTCAGCACCATTCAGATTTGCCTGGGTTAAATTAATTCCCTGAAGGTTAGCGTAATTCAGATTCGTCAGCGTCAGATCAGCATTGGTGAGGTCAGCGTAACTAAGATTGGCTGCTTCCAGATCTGCATGGGCTAGATTCACACCCCGAAACTGGCGTTCACCCATGGCATAACGTCTTAAGAGTTCTGCTGCGGTTAGAGAATTGAGGGGAGAGGGCATGTGATGCAGAAGACAATCGCTTGGGATAAAAGTTTTTCCAGAGCTGATGTAGCTTTAACGCCGTCTAGGGGCGCAATGCCATGAAAATTTTCGCTTTTCTAGAACCCTAAAATTTTCACTGCCTATCTATTTTAATCCAGTATATTTTATTACAGTATTCTTTCTGATCACTGAATCATCTCCCCCATTGCTAAGTCAGCTGCCCGCATCGCAGGCTGAAGCCGTTGTTGGATTGTGATTTAGAGCTAACGCAGTTTCACCCTGACAGAGGGGCGATCGCTGAATGGATAGAAGACGTCGTATTTTACCCTTTTCCCTCTCCAGACAGCCTGGTTTGATGGACTAAGACATTTGGATCAGAAAAATAGCTATCCCCTCCACCCGGTTTTAGATAAGATTTTCTTTGGAAACCACAGGTTTAAGATAACTGGCGACCGCAGTTTGGTCGGAGATGAATTTATGGTCAATATGCTCAATCTAGATTCTGTCCTCGACGTATTGCGACCCGTGCAAGATCCTGAACTCCGCAAGAGTCTCGTGGACTTGAATATGATACGTCATGTCAGAATCGCCGAAGGCCGGGTGAGTTTTACCCTGGTGCTCACGACCCCTGCCTGCCCGCTGCGCCAGTTTATTGTGGAAGAATGCCAGAAAGCGGTGCAGACTTTGCCGGGGGTTGTCGATGTCACCGTCGATGTCACGGCTGAAACCCCCCAACAAAAATCATTACCCGATCGCACTGGCATCAGTGGGGTAAAAAATATTATCGCCATCTCCAGCGGCAAAGGCGGCGTGGGTAAAACCACCGTAGCGGTAAATGTGGCCGTCGCTTTAGCGCATCTGGGGGCAAAAGTAGGGATGATCGATGCGGATATCTACGGCCCCAACGTCCCGACCATGTTGGGGTTGTCAGACGCGAAGGTAACGGTGCAGACCAGCAGCCAGGGAGAGATCTTAGAACCCGCCTTCAACTATGGGGTGAAACTGGTGTCGATGGGCTTCTTGATTGATAAGGATCAGCCCGTGATTTGGCGTGGCCCGATGCTGAATGGCATTATTCGCCAGTTCCTGTACCAAGTGCAGTGGGGTGACCTGGATTATTTGATTGTGGATATGCCCCCCGGAACGGGGGATGCCCAACTAACGCTGACCCAGGCCGTTCCCATGGCCGGAGCGGTGATTGTTACCACACCCCAAACCGTAGCACTCTTAGATTCCCGTAAGGGCTTGAAAATGTTTCAGCAACTGGGCGTCCCAGTGCTGGGCATTGTGGAAAACATGAGCTATTTCATCCCCCCTGATTTACCCGATCGCCAGTACGATATTTTTGGTTCAGGAGGGGGGGCTAAAACGGCACAGGAGCTGGATGTCCCCTTGTTAGGCTGTGTTCCCTTAGAGATTTCCCTCCGTGAGGGGGGTCGATCGCGGCTTGCCGATTGTGCTGGCCGAACCGGAATCTGCCTCTGCTAAGGCGCTCCTCGCGATCGCAGGTCAGATTGCTGCCCGAGTTTCAGTGCTGGCGCTTGCCTAATCGCAGCCCATTCAAGGTCTGTGAGGGGTTGCACTTGCCAATTCACCCCGAAGCAATCCCCTGCGGCGGTGGTCAGTGCCTCTAGGATGGTGGAGATCTCTAAGCCTTGCAAATCAGGGGGTGACTGTTCCGGGTGCCCACTGTCTCCAAAGACCTGCGATCGCAGCGCTAAATCGGGAGCCAACTGTATCGATCCATGCTGGAGGATGGCGCCCCCTCGGTAGAGTTGGGCACTCCCAATGAACTTAAAACCGGTGGATGTCACTAGATCGGCAGCGGTAGCGGTACTAAAGCAATTGGCCTGGTGGTGATAGCCCTGACCACTTTGTCCATAGTGCAAGGGCAGTCCTAACGCCTGCCAGCCCTGGATCAAAAACTCACACAGGGTTTGATAAACCTGCCGTCGATTGCCCGTGATCCCAGACACCGCGATCGCATAGGTTAGATCTCCCTGATGCAACACGGCTCGCCCCCCAGTGGGGCGACGGATCAGATCAATCGTTATCCCTTGCCAGAGCATTTGTTCCCAAACGAGAGGCCAACGACGTTGGTGGTAACCCAAGGAAATAGCTGGGGGCGACCACGTGTAAAACCGTAAGCTGGGGGGTTGTAAGCCTAAGAGGTGCTGTTCCAAGAGCCACTGATCAATCGCCATTTGGGTGGCACCAGCAGCGGTGATCAGGGGCATCAGTCTCCACGTCTTAACCACGGATATCCAAGCCATTGCTACAAAAAACAACAGCGGAGTCATCCTTCGAGGAGTACTCCGCTGCTTTCAACTCGGCTCTAAGCCATTATTCACTGTAATTCTTAAGCAGCAGCCAGTTGTTGAGCAACAAACTCCCAATTCACCAGGCTGTCCAGGAAGTTTTGAATGAAATCAGGACGACGATTCTGATAGTCAAGATAGTAAGCATGTTCCCAAACATCCAGGGTCAACAGCGCTGTTTGACCGTGAGCCAGAGGATTCTCCGCATTCGGGGTTTTCGTCACCTTTAGGGTATCGCCCTCTTTCACTAACCAAGCCCAGCCACTGCCGAACTGGGTGGTCGCAGCAGCTTTGAACTCAGTCGTAAACTTCTCAAAGCTGCCAAAGGAGTCCGTGATTTGTTCTGCCAACGCACCAGTTGGTGTCCCGCCCCCACCGGGCTTCATACAATTCCAGAAAAAGGAATGGTTCCAAACCTGAGCGGCATTATTGAAAATGCCGACCTTGGCTGCGTCTTTGAAGGAAATTTGAATCACTGCCTCTAAGGTTTTGTCAGCCAATTCTGTATCTTTAACCAAATTATTAAGATTGTTCACGTAAGCAGCATGGTGCTTGCCGTAATGGAACTCAAAGGTGCGTCCAGACATGTTGTAAGGTTCTAGGGCACCAAAGTCATAAGGTAAGGGCGGTTGTGTAAATGCCATGATATGCAATCCTCTCTTGAAGGTCTGGCAGCGCCATTCAGCTTACAGGGATCTCAAAGATCCCTGAAACTGGAACGAGGAAACGCTGAAAAGCCTGAAACGGTTGAAACCTAGGCTTTACGATAGAATTCTATATCAAAAGTCGAGGAGTCGCTACACAGAATCAATGTCAACTTCTGTGAGTCTCGATACGATCAAGCTTCAGCATCCGTAGAAAAAGTTCTAAATAGGTTCCTATGAATACCAATGATTTACTGAAACGCTATGGCGCTGGGGAGAAAAATTTTCGGGGTGCACAGCTGAGCAATGTGAATTTAATGGGTGCAAAACTTGCGGGCATCAATCTCAGTGATGCGGAGCTGTCCCTCGTCAACTTCAACCATGCCATTCTCCGAGGAGCCAATCTCTGTCGTGCCAACCTCAATGGGATTGACCTGATTGGCACCAATCTCAGTAGTGCCAACCTAAGTCGGTCATTGCTGATTGGAGCTGACCTGAGCACGGCGAACCTCGGTGCCGCTGACCTGAGTTATGCCACCTTGAGTGGAGCAACCCTTGTGGGTACCTGTCTGCGAGGTGCGAATTTGCAGGGTGCGATGTTGAACAATGCCCGTCTCGTTGGTGCGGATTTGCGAGATGCTGACTTGAGTAGCGCTAATCTCCAGGATGCTGACTTAAGTGGTGCCAATCTTTTGGGGGCAACCCTGAATCATGTGACTTTAGAGGGCGCTGTCATGCCCGATGGTTCTCTTTACGATCCTAACGAGTTAGACGAACCGGAAATACCACCCATGGCAGTCGCGGCATCTAGAGAATCTCCAGCGGTGCCCTTGCTCAATCCACCCCGCTCTGAGGATAGCAGCACGGCTGCTGATGGGGTTGAATTACAGCTGCCACCAACAGATTTAGCACCGACAGCGGCTGACACACCCGCGATCGCGCCCTACGGTAATCATACTGGGGAAGGCGACGAGATTCACCACCAAACAGAGGCGATCCAACCCGCGATCGAGACTGCTGGAGCTGAGACTGCCTCACCTGCTGTCAATCCGTCCCGATCTGGTTATTCCCTCCATGAGATGTTGAATCGTTTCAGTGTCACCAAGGAGGAACATTGTCAGGTACAGATCCAAACCGTTGAGCATACCCAGATTGTGGGTGAAATTTTAGTCGAGTCCACCAGTCTGGATACACAACTATTGTCATTATTGAATGAAGCTCCCAATTTTATTTTGGTGAACAATGCAATGGTAATTGCCTCTGGGGGGTCTGTCAGCCACCATGCCTTCCTTTGCCTTAATAAGCAGCTCATTATTCACATGACTTTGCAACCCGATGGAGCGCTGCCTTAGCAGCGATTTCGCAGTCCTCGTTCCTTCTAGGATATGTCCGCCGATTTGACTCCATCATCCCCACCCCAAAGTGTTGCGCCCGGATTGCCGCGTATTTGGCGCTTGCAACGGCTCCCCCTTAATCTGGTCATCGTTGTTCCCTTTGTGCTGATTATGGCGGCGGCGATCGCCACCGTAGGACTCCTGACGATCCGCAACGGGCAACGAGATGTCGATGACCTTGCCTTACAGTTGCAGTCTGAGATTTCCCATCGGATTCGCCAACGCTTGAAGGATTATCTCCAGATCCCCACCCTGGTGAATGATTTTAATGTCAAAGCCCTTGCCCAGGGATATTTAAACAGCGGCGATGCAAGGAGTGAACGCTATCTCTGGCATCAGATACAGACAGCACCAGTAACGTCGATTTACTTCGGAATCCAAGCCAATGGCAGTCTTTTGGGGGCAATGCGGCGACCGGGTGACACGGGTGCCGTGGAGATTCTGGCCAATAACCCAGCCAAAAACTATGCTCTGAGTTACTACGGCACCGACTCCCAGGGCAATCGCCTACAGAGGATGAAGGTAGATCCCGTTGGTTATGATCCCCGGCGTCGCCCCTGGTATCAAGCAGCGATGCGGCAAAAACGGGGGATTTGGACAGACATTTACCAGGATTTTTTTTCTCAGAAGTTAACGATCACGGCAGCCCAGCCATCCTATGACCCATCAGGGCAATTTCTGGGGGTGTGCGCTGTTGATGTGACTCTGGAAGAATTGAGTCAATTTCTAAACAGCCTCAAGATCGGTCTATCGGGGGAAGCTTTTGTGGTCGAGTCCTCTGGGTTACTGGTTGCAGACTCAGTGGTCGAAGATCTCTACCGGGTCAAGGCAAAGGATAAATCTTTTGAGCGCCTTGCGGCCCTAGAGAGTCGCCATCCCCTGATTCGAGTTGCCGCCAAGTATTTTCAGCAAGAACTCAACCGCCTCGGCTCACGGCCGAATTCAGTGCCGCACAAAATTCTGCTGTCTGGACAGCCCTACTTTGTTGAGATATCGCGCTTTTCCAGTCAGCCCGATTTGGACTGGTGGGTGGTGGTGGTGATTCCGGAGGAGGATTTTCTGGCTCAGATCCATAGCAATACCCGCACAACGGTCTTGCTCTCTTTATTGGCGCTGGCGGTGGCCAGCGGTGCGGGGATTTTCGCCAGTCGTTGGATTGCTCGACCGATTCGACACTTAAGTGCCGCTAGTCAAGCGATCGCCGAGGGGGAACTAGCACAAACCGTGGAAGTTCGGGGCATTGCCGAACTCGAAACCCTGGCTCAGGCCTTCAACACCATGTCCGAACAGCTCCGTCGCTCCTTTACAAGGCTGCAAGACTTTAATCAAGATTTAGAGCAACAGGTGCAAGCCCGTACCCAAGAATTAGAGACCACCAACCAAAAGCTGTGGCAGGCCAAGGAAGCAGCGGAAGCTGCCAATCAGGCCAAAAGTACGTTTCTAGCGAATATGAGTCATGAATTGCGCACGCCATTAAATGCGATTCTGGGTTTTAGTCAACTACTCAGTCGCGATCCTAGTCTGACGCTGAAGCAGCAGGAGACACTGGGAACCATTAATCGCAGTGGGGAACACCTGTTACGACTGATCAATGATGTCCTAGACATGGCAAAAATCGAAGCAGGTCAGTTAGTATTGCAACCCTCTAGCTGCAATTTACCCCAGATGCTGAAGTCGCTGCACGAGATGCTCAATATCCGCGCTCAGGCCAAGCATTTGCAGTTGTTATTTGAACTCGATCCCCACCTGCCCCAAATTGTGGAAACCGATGAGGGGAAACTTCGCCAAGTGATTATCAATCTACTGAGCAATGCCATCAAATTTACCCTAGAGGGTGGAGTTGCTTTGCGAGTGCGTTTTTTGGCGGTGGTCACTCCCCCGCAGTTGCAGTTTGAGGTAGTAGACACGGGCATTGGCATGACCCCAGAGGAGCTGTCGTTACTGTTTCATGCCTTTGTGCAAACCGATAGCAGTAAAAAGGTGAGTGAGGGCACAGGTTTAGGATTGGTGATCAGTCAGAAGTTTGTCCAACTCATGGGAGGCGAGATCCACGTTAGCAGCCAGAAGGGGCAGGGGACAACTTTTGGCTTCACAATTGATATTCAAGTTGCTGAGACAGCGGAAATGGCCGATCCGGCTCCCCTGGGACGGGTGATCGGTCTGGCTTCCGGTCAACCTCAGTATCGTCTGTTGGTCGTGGATGACCAGCCCGATAATCGGGAGTTGCTGATGCAACTGCTGACATCCGTTGGATTTGCCTGCCGCGAAGCTAGTGATGGTCAGAGTGCGATCGCCCTTTGGCAGGTGTGGGAACCCCATTTGATCTGGATGGATATCCGAATGGGGGGCATGGATGGCAAGACTGCGACCCATTACATCAAGACCCATCTCCAGGGACGAAGTACCAAAATTATTGCCCTAACAGCAAGCGTCTTTGCCCAAGAACAGGCTGAACTGTTGGCAGCAGGCTGTGACGAAGTGATTGCCAAGCCGTTTCGAGAATCAAGCCTTTTTGAGGCCATGGCTCGACACTTGGGAGTTCTCTACCGCTACGAAACCCCATCTCTCCCCCTGGGGGCAACTGCCCCAGACAATACGGTCCAGGAACTGACCCCGGCGGCTCTGATCCGGATGCCAAGTTCATGGATCAGGGAGCTGCATCAGGCTGCAACCCAACTGAAGGGCAAGCGGGTGCAAGCGCTAATCGACCAGATTCCAGCTGAGCAGACCGTCCTGTCAGCGGCTCTAAAAACTCTGGTGAAGCAGGTACGATTTGACAAAATTGTGGAACTCACCCAACCTGAATTTTTCTACCCAGAAGGGGACAAACACCTGGCTGGAGGTGACTGATGCTGCTGCCTGCTGTAATTATCTTGGTCTATAATGCTGAACCAGATGTCGAAACAGTGAAGGCGTTGACGTTAGCTCAGAGGATGTCTGAAAAAGGTCGAGTTGAGTTCCAAATGCTACTTAGTTCAGTAAGTGGAAAGGCTCAAACACCTATTCCGTCCTAGTAGTCTCTAGGTAACTGAGGTAGCCAAACACAGTTCAGAAGACTTTTAAAACATCCTCTCAGGTTTGGATGAAATGACTGATCTTTAAACTGTGGCTGAACTGCAACTCTAATTTTTAGAATTAGAGTCGAGGAACATCAGATTTTTCAGCAATAAAATTCTATTTCTACCCCAAAAAACACAATAAATTATCTAGGGTAAAGTCATGGCTAAAGTTTCAGTTGTTATTCCAGTCTATCGAGTTGAAAAATATATTTCTGAAACCGTAAAATCTGTTTTACAGCAAACATTTACAGATTTTGAGGTGCTGATTATTGATGATGAATCGCCGGATTCAAGTATTGAAATTTGTCAGAGTTTCTCCGATCCTCGCATCAAAATTATCCATCAGGAAAATCGGGGGTTATCTGGGGCTAGAAATACTGGAATTCGTCACTCAGTTGGAGAATATATCGCTTTCCTGGATAGTGATGATGTCTGGTTGCCGGAAAAACTAGAAAAACACTTACGTCATCTAGAATCTTCTCCTGAGGTTGGTCTGAGTTTTTGTCGTTCTGCATTTATTGACGAAAGTGGACAATTTCTCGGAACCTATCAAATGCCACAACTCAAAGATATAGAAACCGCTTATTTATTGTGTCGTAATCCCGTGGGTAATGGCTCGGCTCCCGTGATTCGGAAATCCGTACTTGAGGAGATTAAATTTTTTAATGATCACCGTGGTTCCATGGAAGATTATTATTTTGATGAGCAATTTCGTCAATCAGAAGATATCGAATGCTGGATTAGAATTTCGATCTTAACAAACTGGAAAATCGAGGGAATTCCCGATGTTCTAACACTCTATAGAGTTAACTCCGGTGGATTATCTGCTAATTATTTTAAGCAACTAGATTCATGGGAAAACGTCATCAAAAAAACTCGTTCCTATGCACCCGACTTAATTGCTAAGTGGGAAAACAAAGCCAGAGCCTATCAGCTGCGGTATTTAGCACGCAGAGCTGTGCGTTCCCAAGATGGGGCAATGGCAATCCGGCTGTTTAACCGAGCGATCGCGACCCACTGGCAAATTACCTTTGAAGAACCTAGGCGAACCATCCTGACTGGGTTAGCAGCCTACCTGCTCTGGCTTCTCCCTCGCCCCTTCTACCAGGGAATGGAGCGTTGGGCAATGCGACGGGCCGGGGTCAACCAAGCTCGACGCATTTCACGCGAACAATCTCAGGAATCATCATCTAGAGCCTGATGCACTTCAGACTGGAACTGGCGATTCCCCTCCACCCATCCCGTCGCAATCGGGCAGGATTGCTATATCGTGGATAATGGCCGTCCAGTCTTCTGACTTCAGTTCTATTGGCGGTTCTCAGCGGTCTAGTGATTGCCCCAGAAGGATGAGTGCATGGCATCAATTCGTGAATTACACCAGCAGCTAATTCGCAAAGAACGATCAGCGGTGGAAATTGCCCAGGCAGCTTTGGCACAGATCCAGGCACTAGAGCCGACGCTGCACAGCTTTCTGGCGGTGACAGCGGATCATGCCCTGGCTCAAGCCCAGCAAGTCGATGCCCAGTTGGCAGCGGGGGAAGATATTGGATTGTTGGCTGGCATTCCCATTGGTATCAAAGATAATCTCTGCACCCAAGGTATCCGCACTACCTGCGCCTCTCGGATTCTGGAGCAGTTCATCCCTCCCTACGAGTCCACCGTTACCCAGAAGTTAATGGAGGCAGGAGCCGTGATGGTGGGTAAAACCAACATGGATGAGTTTGCCATGGGCGGCTCCACAGAAACGTCGGCATTTCAGATGACTGCAAATCCCTGGGATACCTCACGGGTCCCCGGAGGGTCATCCGGTGGCTCAGCGGCAGCGGTCGCCGCCGGGGAATGTACCGTGTCCCTGGGGTCTGATACTGGAGGCTCGATCCGTCAACCAGCGGCTTTTTGTGGCATTGTCGGCCTGAAGCCTACGTATGGCCTCGTCTCGCGCTATGGGCTAGTGGCCTTTGCCTCTTCATTGGATCAAATTGGACCCTTTGCCCGCACCGTGGAAGATGCCGCTATCCTGTTGGGGGCGATCGCTGGCTATGATCCCAAGGATTCCACCAGCATCAAGGTGGAGGTGCCGGACTACACCCAATTCCTGATTCCAGACCTCAAGGGCAAAAAGATTGGTGTCATTCAAGAAACCTTTGGTCAGGGCTTAGACCCCACGGTGGCAGCTGCGGTACGGCAAGCCATCCAACAACTTCAGGATCTCGGTGCTGAAATTATCGAGATCTCCTGTCCTCGTTTCCGGTATGGGATTGCCGCCTACTACATCATTGCGCCTTCGGAAGCATCGGCCAATTTAGCCCGCTATGACGGCGTTAAGTTCGGATCTCGCAGCGAAAAACCCGAAAATCTCATAGACATGTACACCCGTACCCGTGCCGAAGGCTTTGGGGCTGAGGTGAAACGGCGAATTATGATTGGCACCTATGTACTGTCCGCAGGCTATTACGATGCTTACTACTTGAAGGCGCAGAAGGTTCGCACCCTGATGAAGCAGGACTTTGAGCACGCCTTTTCCCAGGTGGATGTCCTGGTTTCTCCTACCGCACCGACGACGGCCTTTAGGGCTGGGGACAAAACCGCAGACCCCCTGAGTATGTACCTGGTTGACTTGATGACGATTCCGGTCAACCTGGCAGGGCTACCGGGCATGAGCATTCCCTGTGGCTTCGATGGTCAAGGTCTGCCCATTGGTCTGCAATTGATTGGCAATGTGCTGCGGGAAGATCAACTTTTCCAGGTCGCCTACGCCTACGAGAAAGCTACAACTTGGCATCAACGTCATCCGCAACTAGCTAAGGTCTAGCGGTTGTGCTGACCGACTAATTGTCTTGGGTCACGTATTGCACTAGCTGGATGAGCCGCTGCCGCAGCGTTTCTAATCCCAGGCGATCGCTGGCAGAAATAAACACCCCCTGGGGATATTCCTCCTGCGCCAAGGACAGGTTATCGCCATCCACCTGATCGATTTTGTTGAACACAATCAGAGCCGGGCCAGGGGTAATGGGCATCTCTGAGAGGATCTGCATCACCGAGCGAATTTGACTTAACCAAGCTGGGTGGGATAAATCCACGACATGCAGCAGGGCATCCGCTTCCGAGACTTCTTCCAGGGTGGCGCGAAAGGCATCCACCAAGGCAGCAGGCAGCTCATGGATAAAGCCCACCGTATCTGTTAACAGCACGGTCAAAGGCTTCCGGGTCATCGGATCGGTGACTATAAACCGCCGAGTGGTGGGGTCAAGGGTGGCAAACAACTGATCGGCGGTATAGACCTCTGCTTGGGTAAGGACATTCAAGAGGGTGGACTTTCCGGCATTGGTATAGCCCACCAAGGCCACGGAAGGCACTTGCTGATGCTGGCGCTGCTGGCGCATCCGGGCACGATGGGCTTGGAGGTGATTCACTTCCTGTTGCAAGTGAGCAATTCGCCGCTGAATGGCGCGTCGATCTGACTCCAGTTTGGTTTCCCCTGGGCCACGGGTGCCAATGCCCCCTCCCAAACGAGACATGGCCTGTCCCCGTCCCGTCAACCGGGGGAGGCGGTATTCCAATTGAGCTAGTTCCACCTGGAGTTTCCCCGCCCCTGACTGAGCACGCTGGGCAAAGATATCCAGAATCAGCTCCGTCCGGTCAATCACCCGCACCCCTAACTGCATTTCTAAGTTCCGCACTTGCGCCGGAGACAACCCCCGGTCAAACACCACCAGATTGGCTCCCACGGTTTGGGCCGCTAGGGCAATTTCCTCGACTTTTCCCGTCCCCACAACGGTTTGCGGATGGGGGCGGGGTCGCCGTTGCCGCAGGGTTTGCAGCACCTCTCCCCCAGCGGTATCCACCAATCTTTCTAGCTCCGCTAGACCATCCTGGAAGCGCTGCATCTCCATTTGATCAGTTTTCAACCCCACCAGTAAGACCCGATCCTGGTCGGTGTCCACTTGACGGGCGACAAATTCTCGACGAAACGCTGTTTCCAGCCCCTCCACCCAGTCTAGAAAGTCCTCTTGGCAAACGTCTTCTAAGGAACGAAGGGGGGATACGAGCCAGGTGCCGGGCGATCGCTCTGCCCCTGGCTCGCCGCTCTCGGGTTGCAAGTGCGCCAGATAGGTGGCGGTGACATAGCCGCTAGCCCCCCCACCTCGGCGCTCGAAGCCTTGACCAGAGAGTACCAGAGTCACCAGGGCATCCAGCCGTTGCAGCGCCATGGCGGTTAACACCGCCTCCCCCGGTGGCTCCTCGGTAAACTGGGTCGCCAGACAGCGAATGCCACTCAGTCGTTCAGCTCCGTAACGGGGGAGTTCCAGGGGGGGAATTTGCGTTTGGCGCACCGTCCCCACTCCCACTCGAATCACCTGGCCTCGACGGTTGACGTAGACACAGATGGGCTGATCAATGTCAGTGCTAATGGCGGCGACCCGCTGGGCAACCTCTGATGTCGTGAGGCGATCGCCGGGAAGTCGTTGATGGTAGAGCCGTTGGAGTTGTCGGAGTTGACTGGCCTTTAGACCCTGAAGATTGCCGTAAATGGTCTCGATAACTGCCTCGATTCGTGCACAACGGAAGGGTGTTCCCATTGTACTCAGTGGATTTTGTTCCAGACAGACTCTCGCACCGATTGGCAGACACCAGGACTCACGGCAATGGCAGCGTCCTGATAATCTGTTCCATAGTAAGCGTCATTTAAAATGGTCATGAACTACTGGCTGATGAAATCTGAGCCGGAGGTCTACGGCATTGCCGATTTAGAGCGCGATCGCACCACGATTTGGGATGGGGTGCGGAACTATCAAGCGCGTAACTTTTTGCGTTCCATGGCCAGCGGTGATCGAGCCTTCTTCTACCACTCCAATGCCTCACCCCCTGGGATTATCGGCCTGATGCAAGTCGTTGAGACAGACCTGGTTGACCCCAGTCAGTTTGATGCCAGCAGTCACTATTACGACCCCAAGTCCACCCCGGAGAAGCCCCGTTGGCAAACCGTAGAGGTTGAGTTTATCGAACGGTTCCCCAGCCTGATTTCCCTGGACACCCTGCGCCAAAACTTTAGCCCTGATGATCTGTGGGTTGTCCGTCAGGGCAATCGCTTATCTGTCATGCCCATTGAGATCCCCGTTGCCGAGAAAATTTTGGCTATGGCGCGCTGAGGGTAAAGGTTGGCAGTATTAGGGGTGTACCGTACCATCTGGCATAATGGTTCCGGTTAAGCGCGCTCCGGTCATTTTCACCATGATGCGATCGCGGGTTCCGAGGCGGGCACCTGTGAGATCGGCTCCACTCAAATCCGCCCCACTCAGATCGGCACAGACCAGATTGGCTTCTCGTAAATTGGCTTTTTGTAAATTAGCTTCCAGCAGGTTGGCTCGAAACAGGTTGGCCTGAAACAAATTGGCTCCCGCCAGATTGATGTTATGCAAAAAGGCATCACTGAGATCGGCATTGGTTAAATTGGCATGGCTGAGATTACGCCCAGATAGGTCTTTCTCTCGGAGATCCGCCCCGTGAAAGTCAGCCCCGCTCAGATCGGGATCTTGGCGATAGCGAGGACGGTGGGGCTGAGCAGTGGTGTGACTATGGGGAGCCGTATGGGGCTGAGCAGTGGTGTGACTATGGGAGGAACTGGCCTGCCGTTGGGCAGTGGTACGGGCTTCGGTGTAAGACGGGGGCGGCTTGGGCGCAGGTTGGTGGGGTGCTGGCCGGGGTTGGGAGCGGGGGGAATGGGGGGAGGGGGGAGCCGGGGAATGATGGCGATGGGCACGCAGGCGATCGCGGGCGGCATTGATTTCCTTCAGTTTCTCTAATGCTTTTTGCTGCAACCGGTGATTATCTTTGGGAATGCGATCAGGATGCCAAATGAACACTAGATCCTTATAAGCCTGATTCACTTCCTCCAGTGAAGCGCCTGGCTCTAAGTCTAGGACTCGATAACAGCGTTCTAGTTCATTCATGCTCACCATTATTGCAGTCGAACTGTTATTGCAGTCGAACTGTGCAGTTGCTTGGCGGCACCTACCCTTGAGCTTCGGAACTGTAAATGAGTTTGTGCCAACAACAGGAATGAGTTCGAATGAACTATTGAGCCTAAGACACGCATACTATGACTTTTCGACCTGAACGACTAGATGAATTGCTCAAAGCCTATAAGAATCCAGAAGGACTGCTGGGCGATGGAGGAATTCTTAAACAGCTGCGTTGAGGGAACGCTGCTTGAATGCGGAAATGAAAATACATCTGCAAGAGTAACAGGCGGAGCCTTTGAGTGCAGCCAAGCCAGCTCGTAACCGCGGCAATGGTCACAGCTAGAAGCCCCCCCTGTAGGAGGCAAGCTACAGAGGTGAGTTTGGGGAGGCTCAAATCATCGTCCCACGCCGCTTTGATGACTTTGACGACCAGATGTGCCGCTATGCTAGGGGCATGACTACCCGTGGTATCCAGGTGCAGACGACTTCCACCCAACAGCGACACTGAGCTTTTTACTTCAAGGCGGCACCCAGATTCGAACTGGGGGGGTGGAGGTTTTGCAGACCTCTGCCTTACCACTTGGCTATGCCGCCACAGATTCAGTCCTAAAAGTATAGCAAATCTTGAGGTTGATGCTGGATGGGTCTGATACTGGGCAGACTCCTCAGCCTTTGGGCAATTTCTGTGACCGAAATCACCCAGCGCCTGTTATCAGCGTCCTGAATCCTGCTACCCTCTCACGTTAAGGTGTAAAAATTTATTAGGAGATCTCTTTCAGGGAGAGTTTGCCAAACCCTATGATTGGCTGATCATCCTGAGCCTGATCCGTAACTTTCCCCTCAACACAGGTAATCCGTGTAATGAGTGCGTTTCCTCACAACTAGATACAGAGGGTTCTCATTGGGAACGGTTCTCGCTCCTTGTCGTTTCCCCAGCTGCCACGACCATGCTCACAGTCCCGACCTTACTGGTTGCTCAGATTACTGATCTTCACCTGTTTGCTGCCCCCGAAGAGGAACTGCTGGGTTTGCCCACCTGCCGTTCTTTTGAAACTGTGATCGAGGCAGTGCAACAGCTTCACCCTCAGCCTGATTTACTGCTGTTGACGGGGGATCTTTCTCAGGATGGGAGCCTAGAGTCCTATGAGCATTTGAAGTCGCTGTTGAGTCCCCTAGGCATCCCAACGTATTGGCTGCCGGGAAATCATGATGATCAGGGGGTGATGCAGCAGGTCTTGACCTCCCCCCCCTTCAGTAACCAAAAATCGTTCACGGTCAAGGACTGGCGTTTCTTGCTACTCAACTCAGGGGTCCCCCACTATGTCCATGGGGAGGTATCACGAGAGCAACTGAACTGGCTAGACCAGGAATTACAGCGGGCTGCCGAACAACCGACCCTGGTGAGTTTGCATCACCCTCCGTTTGTCGTGCATTCCGATTGGTTAGATGGCAGCATTCTGCGCAACCCAGCGGATTTGTTTGCGGTGATTGCCCGCCATCCCCAGGTGAAGCTCGTGATCTTCGGTCATATTCATCAGGAATTTGATCGTCAGTGGCAACAGGTACGCTTCTTAGGCACTCCTTCTACCTGCATCCAGTTCATGCCCCGTAGTACTCAGTTCTCCCTGGATGAGACGCGCCCAGGGTTTCGACTGCTACGACTCCACCCTGATGGTTCTTGGGAAACCCAAGTAGAACGAGTGCTGTTTGAGCATCAGCGGGATTTAACCGCCAGTGGTTACTGAAGCACCACAATAGTTGCAGCAGGATTAACCCTCCCAAGGTGGGAAATGTTAGATTAGAGGAGTCTAATTGGCAAAACTCCGATACTTTGGGGCAGGCAAGCGGGATGGTGTTCTTCCGTAGTGGAAGATGGCTCTCTAGGTGGTCGGCGAGTCTGCATTTACTTCATAAACATTATCCTGTTGTCATTCACCGATGTCTCCAAGTGATCTTATATCGACGGCTGATTCGGCTACCGCTGAGTCTGAATTAAGTACTCAAATGGCTGCAATTCCCACCCTTGAGTATGTGGGGGTGAGTCCCAATGGAATTAGTATTACGCCTGCCAGTTTTCCGGCTCAGCGATCGCAGGAGACAGTACCCCTATCAAAATCAGAACTCCTACGCCGCACCCTAGAACGCCACCGCGGCGATCGCCAGTTGGTCATTCTGCAAGACTTCCCCGACCCGGATGCCCTGTCGTCGGCTTGGGCCTATAAACTGATTGCCCAGCAGTTTGAGATTCAGTGTGACATTGTTTATGGGGGCACCCTGAGCCACCAGGAAAATATTGCCTTGGTCAAGTTAACGGGTCTAGCGGTGCAGCGCTGGACGACTCAGACCCTGAAGAGCAAGGATTTAAATATCTACCAGGGGTGCATCTACATTGATCACCAGGGCACAACGACCCAATTAGCACCCTTGGTCAAGCAGGCTGGAATTCCCCTTACCGTTGTGGTTGACCACCACAGTGTGCAGCAGGAAAAGCTGGAAACTGAGTTTTGTGATATCCGCCCCCAAGCTCGAGCTACCGCCACCATATTTACCCAGTACCTCCAGGTGGGGTTACTCAAGATCGATAGCAGTGTCGCTGAGCATGTCAAGTGTGCCACGGCGCTGATGCACGGCATTCGCTCCGATACGAATCGTCTGATGTATGCCCAGGAAGAGGACTTTCTGGCCGCCGGATACCTGAGTCGCTTCTATGATGCTCAACTGCTGAATGCAGTGCTGCAAGCCTCCCGGTCTCGCCAAGTCATGGGCGTGATTGAGCGATCGCTGAAGAATCGGATTGTGCAGAATAATTTCTCCATTGCGGGGGTGGGTTATTTACACTACGACGACCGAGATGCCATTCCTCAGGCTGCGGACTTCTTGGTCACAGAAGAGAATGTCCATACAGCGGTTGTCTATGGCATTATCCATGACGAAGATAAAGAAGAAATGCTCGTTGGCTCTCTGCGCACCACGAAGCTGACCCTTGACCCCGATGAATTCCTCAAGGAAGCATTTGGTCAGGATGCCCAAGGACGGTTTTTTGGGGGAGGCCGCTCTATGGCTGGGGGCTTTGAAGTGCCCATTGGTTTCCTGTCGGGCTGTAATGACACCGCTGAGTATGCCAAGTTGAAGTGGGATGTCTTTGACGGTCAGATTAAGCAAAAGCTACTGAAACTGGTCAACCCCAAGGGCAATCTCATCCGTACCGAGTAGTCTTTCAAAGTTCACTCGGGGGCATCTGGGGGTAGGGTTGCGATCCCAAGTACAATGGCAGCGTTAGGATTGCTGTCTGGTAACGTTACCAATGCTAGGTTCCCGTCAGTTTCCCCCACTGTTTTCCCAAGTCCTGGATCGGGTTGCCTTGACGGTAATTGCCATCCTTGGACTCTTGATCGCATTGCTGCTCTGGAGTGGGGATCATAGTGTTCCCCGCGTGCGTGACTTTAGCTGGCAAGAGCGGCTGATTGGTGCTGAGGACACGGCTTTTGTGCTGACGTTTAGCCGTCCGATGAATCCAGAGAGCGTGGAAGCTAACTTACAAGTGGGGCCACCACTGCCGGGACGCATCAGTTGGGCAGGTCGCCGCCTTGCCTATACCTTGAATGCTCCTGCACCCTATGGCACCCAGTACAAGTTACAGTTACAGGGCGCAAAAGATCGATTTACCGCTGATCAGGACGCTGCCATTGCTCCCTTTACAGGTCAGTTTCAGACCCGCGATCGCGCCTTTGCTTATATTGGTGTCACCGGTGCAGAAGCCGGACGACTGATTCTCTACAATCTCACCCGACAACAGAAACAGATCCTAACTCCGACGAATCTGGTGGTACTAGATTTCAAATTCTATCCGGAAGGCCAACAGATTTTGTTCTCTGCCACGGATCGGGGGCAACAACCTCAAGGGTTGCTCGATCAAAAGTTGTATACCGTCACGACGGGACTGCCCCTGCAAGCAACTCGATCCTGGGATTGGTTACCCTGGCTGCGTCCTCCCTCATCGGCTCCAGGGGTGATCAGCCAGGTACTAGACAGCCGAGATTATCAAAATCTCAAGTTTGACCTCTCTGCCGATGGCCTAACCATTGTCGTGCAGCGTGTTGGTCGTAAGAATCCCGGAGACTCTGGCCTGTGGATTCTCCAACCCCATGCAGCCCCTCAACCCCTGAAGAATCAACCAGGGGGCGATTTCTTGATCACCCCTGATAGTCAGGCGATCGCCATTGCCCAAGGGCAAGGACTGGCGATTTTGCCCTTGACCCCCGCTGCCCAACCCTTAGACTTCTTACCCAAATTTGGTTTGGTGATGGGTTTCTCCAGGGATGGTGCCCAGGCATTGATGCTGAAATTCAATCAAGATTACACGCGATCGCTATTTTTGGTCACGAATCAGGGGATGCAGAAACAACTACTCCGCACCACCGGGTCGGTATTAAAAGCCCAGTTTGATCCGACCAACCAGTTAATCTATTGCCTGTTAACGGAGTTGTTACCGGGCAAAACCTACCGGGAAGAACCCTATCTCGCGGCCTTTCATTTGCAACAGAACCGGCTGGTGCCGCTGCTGCGGTTGCCAGATCAGCGGGATATCCAGTTCAGCCTTTCTCCTGATGGGCTGGCACTGCTCCTGGATCAGGTGGTGACCACTACTAGTAACACTACTACCCCAACGGGAATGCCAATGACCACCGATGGCAAGATGATCGCCAGTAGTCGTCTCTGGTTACTGCCCTTACCCCAACAATGGCAGCAACCGGTGCAGATACAACCAGTAGCCCTCCCCCTACCCGGTCTCCATCCTCAGTGGTTGCCTTGAGTTACACCAGGCCTCTGGATCCCAAAAGTGTATTAGCAACTAACAATGCCTGACCATTGCACCTGCTTCAGCCCATCCCGACGGTAGGAAAAAAACCGATCGGGTTGCTGGTAGGTACAATCAGGGGCGATCGCCACCTGTTCGGGCTTAATTCCCAATCGTTCCAGTTGGAGGGCATTCACCCGCCGCACATCCAAGCGCACCCGTCCCGGTTCAGGATCGGGCAAAATCGGAGGATTGGGCAGTTGGGCCAGCCACACCAACAGGGGGTCAGCGGGTTGGTTGACCGATTCAGGGACAATCGTCGCTCCCACCGTGGCAGCGACCTCCGTTGCCACCTGATAGACTGACCCTGAGATCGCTGGCCCCATGGCAATTCGCAGATCAGTGAGCTGACTGCCCTGGGACTGCAAGCGGGCGATCGCTTGGGGCAAAATTTGGGTTGCGGTTCCCCGCCAGCCTGCATGAATGGCTGAGACTTGACCCGTCACCCCATCGGCAATCAAGATCGGGGTGCAGTCGGCACTACAGACCCAAATTGCTTGGTCGGGTTTGTGGGTTAACACCCCATCGGCTGCGGCTAGATCCGTGACTGCATGGTCGGTGTGGGTGATTTCATGGGTTGCTAAGACGGTGTTACCATGCACCTGCTTAATCCGATAGATCTGTGCCGTGGGTTGCAAAATTGCAGAGAGTTCCAGGGGCGATCGCGGCGCAAAGGAGCGGGTAAAGAATCCGTGGGGCCAGGCATCGAGAAGATGACACCGTAGGTAGGGGAGTCCTTCCCAGTTACACCAGTACCAAGTATGCATGAAGATTGGCAGGTTCAGAGGCGGACGAATCCATGGTAGCTTGAGCAACAAAATTCCAGGGGAGGTTCTTGTGCAATTTGACCGCCAAGCCTTGACTCAGTGGCTAGAATCATTACGCCCTCCAGGTACCACTGGTTGGGTCTGGAATTGTCAGATTTTTGAGCAATTACCCTCCACCAACCGTACCCTCTGGGAACACTTGGATCAGGGGGCAACCTCCGGAACCATTGTCATTGCCCTTGAGCAAACCGCTGGACGCGGCCAATGGGGACGCCAGTGGCAGTCTCCTCCCGGAGGGTTGTATCTGTCCTTGGGATTATTGTTAGATTTGGCGATCGCCCAAAGCGCCCGACTGACCCTGGGGAGTGCCTGGGGAATTGCGACGGTGCTGGGGGATTGGGGCATTCCAGTGCAGCTCAAGTGGCCGAATGATCTGTTGTTGGGCCATCACAAATTAGGGGGGATTCTCACCGAAACCCGCATCCACCAGGGACGGATCTCACAGGCCGTGATCGGCGTTGGAATCAACTGGTGCAATGCTGTGCCCGCATCGGGAATCTCGCTCCAGTCATTTTTAAAGGCTCCTGAGTACACGGACTGCCGTTTTAATCGCCAGCCCCCGACCTTGGAATTCTTGGCAGCGCTGGTGGTGCAGGGATTGCTCACGGGGTATCAAACCTGGCAACAACCTGATATCGCTCCGCTCCTGATTGCCTATGAGCAGCTATTGACAGGACTGGGGGCAGCCATCGTTGTTGAAGGGGAACCTGGGGTAATTTTAGGCGTGACTGCCAGCGGAGCGCTGCGAGTTGGCCTCGACCCACCAAGAAAAGGGGATCTAACTGGTTCCGAACTGCATCTTCAACCAGGTATGATCAGCCTTGGCTACCCGCAAACCAATACCAGTGAGTACAATGGGCAACGGGAACCCAACCATGAGGGAAAACAGCAATGACACAAACTGGCAAGCAGAACCATCGGCAGGGCTTAGCAACGCTTTCCCGCTTCTTAGGGGGACTGGGGGGGGGTCTTGCCAGTGTTGGGCTACTAAGTGGTGGCGTCGTTTGGGCACAATCCCTGACAGATTCTTTGGGGACTCCTCCAGCATTTGTGGGGGGAAGTGGCTCCAGTTTCTCCAGAGATCCCAATGGCTCCAGCTCCCGCCGCTGACAGTTTACCGGAATCTCTTCCATCAGCTGCTGAGCCTATGCCCTCCGAGGCAGCTGCTGCTACCCAGCCACTCAAAACAGCGCCTACTGCGGCTGCACCCCCCAATGCTGACTGGCGTGACCCCTATATTGATCCCACCCCCTATAATTTGGGGGCAACTCCCTATCAAGGGCCAGAGACAGTGATTCTATCGGAACGGGCATCGGGTTGTCAGATTGTGTTGCAGGGCAGTCATTGGCATCAACCTTGCGGGTCTGCACCTGCGGCGGCGGTTTCCCAACCCCCTTGGTCAGGTCAAGCCTCTGCGGGAGCCTCGGGCCATGGAGGTAATCTTGCCGCCGTTAGCTCGACGGTGTTGGACTATTACAATCGTAGCCTCCGACCAGCTGGGCGATTAGGCAATGGCAACATTAACCTGCTGTTTCCCTTGAGTATTCCCGCTGCGATCACCTCAGCCTTTGGTTGGCGGATTCATCCGATCACGGGTGAACAACGCTTTCATTCCGGAACTGATTTAGGGGCTCCCCTCGGCACTCCAGTCTTAGCCGCCTACGCTGGACAAGTTGAGATTGCTGATTTCCTGGATGGCTACGGGTTAACGGTCATTCTGAATCACAACCAATACACTCAAAAAACCCTCTACGGTCATCTATCAGAAATCTTCGTTAAACCTGGAGAGCAGGTACAGCAGGGAATGGTAATTGGGCGGGTTGGCAGCACGGGCAATTCCACTGGTCCCCACCTTCACTTTGAATTTCAACAACTCACCCCTGAGGGTTGGGTTGCCCTTGACCCTGGTGCCCAGTTAGAGTACGCCCTAGCCCAACTGCTCAAGGTGCTGCAGGTTGCTCAGAAGCCAGTCACTCCGTCAAGCTGATCCAGATCCTATCAGGGAGCCGCATCAGCCGGAACTGGAAGTCAAGCACAATCGACCCACCGGAATCTGCTAGAGAAAGGCAAAGACTACACCGCCAAGAACTGCTGGATTACATCATCACTCAGTTCGTGGGTAGGCCCTGAGGCCACGATTCCCCCTTTTTGCATAGCGTAATAGAAGTCCGCTTGGCGGACAAAGTGGAGATGCTGTTCCACCAATAGGACTGAGATCCCCGTATCTGCAACGATCTGGCGGACAGCTGCTTCAATTTCCAAAATAATCGAGGGCTGAATGCCTTCGGTTGGTTCATCCAAGACCAGCAATTGGGGTTGTCCCATCAAGGCACGGGCGATCGCTAGTTGTTGTTGCTGCCCGCCACTTAAGTCTCCGCCCATCCGGGATAGCATGGTTTTTAACACCGGAAACAGGGCAAAAATATGATCTGGAATTTCGGTGATCCGGGATTTCGGTCGATTGGTAAGGGCTTCTAACCCGAGCAGCAAGTTTTCGCGTACCGTCAACCGGGGAATGATTTCCCGCCCCTGGGGCACATAGCCAATGCCCAATCGCGCCCGTTGGTCGGGAGACTTTTGGGTGATGGATTGACCAGCAAATACAATGGAACCGCTCCGGGCTGGGAGTAGGCCGATAATTGTCTTCAGCAGGGTGGTTTTGCCTACACCATTACGACCAATTAGACAAATCATTTGCCCTTGGGGAACGGTCAGGTCTACATTCCGGAGAATGTGGCTCTCGCCGTAGTAGACGTTTAAATCTGCAACTTTTAGCATCGGGCATCTCCTGATCGAGGTAGCAGGGCAATCGGATTTATCACCGCCTCAATGAGCCTCAGGTTTTTGGCCTAAATAGACTTCAATCACACGGGGATCGGATTGCACCTGGTCAATAGTGCCTTCGCAAAGTACTGTCCCTTCGTGCAAGACAGTCACTTGACGGGCAATTTGACGGACAAACTCCATATCATGCTCAATCACAATGATCGAATGGCTCTCCGCTAAAGCCTGTAATAGCTCTCCAGTGCGCTCGGTTTCTTCGTCAGTGAGTCCAGCCACGGGTTCATCTACCAGCAACAGGTCGGGGGATTGCGCCACCAACATGCCAATTTCGAGCCACTGCTTTTCCCCATGGGAAAGTAAACCAGCTTGAATCTTTGCCTTGGCAGCAAGGCCAACGGTTTCTAACAGTCCCGTAACGGTGCGCCGCTCGGCTTGGGGAGAGTAGCTAAATAAGGTGGCAAAGACCTGTTTACGACGGTTACAAGCTAACTCCAGGTTCTCCTGGGGGGTCAAATTGAGGTAGATCCGGGGCGTCTGGAACTTACGACCAATCCCCATCCGGGCAATCTGATCCTCCGAGAACGATCGCAGATTTTTGCCCTTGAACAAGACCCGTCCTTCCGTTGGCTTCACCTTACCCGTGATCACGTCCAGAAAGGTGGTTTTGCCAGCTCCATTGGGGCCAATGATCACCCGCAACTCGCCAACGGCCATACTGAAATTGAGTTGATTCAGAGCCTTGAAGCCGTCAAAACTGACGGTGAGGTTTTCAATGGCCAGAATCGCTTCAGATACCCCCATCTGGGTCTGCTCATTCAAAGTTTTTGCGCTCATTTTCTACCTCTGGGTCAACTTCCAGACGGGGATAGGTGGCAAGCTGTTTTTGGAGACCCAAGAGCGATCTCACTTGATCGACACTGCGGTAACGTAACCAACCAACCAGACCATCGGGAACAACTGTCACGATCAACAGGAACAGGGCCCCCTGAAAAAACAACCATACCTCCGGGAACTTTTCACTCAGGAAGCTACGGGCAAAGTTGACCACTAAGGCTCCGATGATGGCACCGATGAGGCTGGCTCTGCCTCCCACCGCAACCCAGATTACCATCTCAATCGAAAAGCCAATATCCATCGCTTTGGGGGAAATAATGCCCGACTGGACGGTAAAAACGCGCCCCAGCAATGCCCGCCAGTCCAGCGGATACAGCAAAGACCAATACCTTAAAGACCGTGGGGTCATAACCGAGAAAGCGCAGTCGG
This sequence comes from Neosynechococcus sphagnicola sy1, assembly GCF_000775285.1. Classification (NCBI taxonomy): domain Bacteria; kingdom Bacillati; phylum Cyanobacteriota; class Cyanophyceae; order Neosynechococcales; family Neosynechococcaceae; genus Neosynechococcus; species Neosynechococcus sphagnicola. The sequence continues at coordinate 68,454 of NZ_JJML01000020.1, forward strand.
CTTTCATCATCCCGGATGGCAACCAACAGGCGACCGAACCGCCCCCGGGTTAACCAGCGACAGAGGACATAGGCAGCCACCAGAAACAACACCGTCAGTCCATAAAAAACTTGCCTGCATCGGAGGTGCCCCCACCTGTTGCCCAAAGAGAACTGCGGTGTCGGTTTTCAGACCATTGGTACCATTGATCAACTTTTGTTGACCATTGAAAAAATTGAAGAACACGATCAGCGATGCCTGGGTGAGAATCGAGAAGTAAACCCCCCGAATCCGGTTGCGGAACACCAGGTATCCCAACACAGCCGCCACTAGGCTTGGCAGCAAGATGATAGCCGCAATGGTAAAAGGCAGGGAGTAGAACGGTTGCCAGAATGCCGGTAGTTCCGTTACCCCATAGAGGGTAAAAAACTCGGGGAGCTGTCCAGCGGGCAATTGCAACTGAAGGTACATGGCCAAACTGTAACCCCCGAGAGCAAAAAAGAGTCCATGCCCTAGGCTCAAGATGCCTGTATAGCCCCAGATTAGATCAATCCCCAAGGCGGCGATCGCTAAGGCTAGATATCGACCCAGAAGATTCACCCGGAATCCTTGACCGATGCCCACGAGTAACGGCGGTACGACGAAGATCAGCAGCAGGGCTGCCACGACGATAATTCCAACTTCCAGGAGTGATCGCCACCGCCGTCCATTCGACGCTCCACGACGCATCTCAGCACTATTGTCTACCATCAGCGAATCCCCTAAGCATCAACCGTGCGTCCCTTCTGGGGAAACAATCCGGCTGGTTTCACTTGCAGAAAGGCAACAATCAAGGCAAACACCATCACCTTGGCCATACTCGTTGTTGCAAAGAACGTAAAGAAATCAGCCAATGGTTGAATCGGTGCCAGCAATGTTGCCAGGGCTCCGGAGCCAATAATGTAACTGACGGTACCAATCGCCATGGCGGCGACGATGCTGCCCACCAGTTTGCCCACCCCTCCAACCACCACCACCATAAAGGTGTCAACAATGTAGTTCTGTCCAGTGTTGGGGCCAACAGAACCCAGTAAGCTGACGGCACAGCCTGCCACCCCCGCCAGACCAGAGCCAATGGCAAAGGTTAAGGCATCAACCGTCTCGGTGGGAATCCCCAAGCAGGCACTCATGCTGCGATTCTGCGTCACCGCTCGAATGCGGAGTCCCCACGCGGACTGCTGCAAGAACAAATAAATTCCCACCACGCAAAAAACTGGTGAGGGCAATAATGAAGAGCCGGGCAAAGGGCAGTTGGAACTCACCAATCGGCAACCCTCCCTGAAGCCAAGAGGGGGCAGTGACATCCACGTTCTGAGCCCCAAACCAGGGTTGGGTGACGGTTAACTTATAGATCCGACCTGCAATCGTGGCAGCTCCTAACGCGATCGCCGCAGATAGGGGCAGTAATGCCGTCAACGCCCCTCCCCGAACCTGTTGCCAATGGCGCTGCCGTCTCAAGACCCAGAGTCCTCCAAAAAACAGGAGGCAGAAGAGCACCAAGCCAATCACAAAGGCCCAACTGACACTGCGGACAAACTGCTGCAAAATCAGGCTGACTCCCCAGGTTGCTAGTAGGGTTTCCAGGGGGCGGCCATAGAGATAGCGAATCACCCCCCGCTCTAACACTAAACCCATGAGAGCCGCCACGAGAAATGCCAGGGGGAGGGCCGCTAAAATATAGGCTTCCGACCAAGATGGCCCCAAGAGGGCAAAGCCATTCTGCACCACAAACGTGGTGTAGGCACCCAGCATCATTAGTTCCCCATGGGCCATATTGATCACCCCCATCAGGCCGAAGACAATGGCCAGCCCAAGGGCAGCGAGTAGCAAGACTGAGCCAATACTGAGGCCGTTAAACAGGCCATCCAACAGTCCCAGCACTTCTATTCCTCTCTAGAACAATTTCCAATATGAAAAATGGGGGCGATCGATTGCCCCGATCCAACCCCCATTTAATCGCTGATCAGGCTCCCTTGAACTTGCCAGCATCTGGACGGTCGAGGGACCAGTCGCAGGTATATCCCTTGGTTTCAGCGACAAACTGGTTCCAGGGAATGGGCTTCACCGCCTCTTTGGAGGCATAGACGATGTCAAACAGTCCATCGGCTCTGACTTCACCAATGCGGACATACTTCGCCAAGTGATGGTTATTTTCCATCGTTACCATTCCCTCTGGGGCATCAAACTGCTGACCCAGGGCACTGGCGCGAACCTTGTCGAGATCCTCGGCTCCACCCGCCTTCTCAACAGCCTGTTTCCAAATATGCACCCCAATGTAGGCAGCTTCCATCGGATCATTGGTCACCCGATTGGCTCCATACTTGGCTCTAAAGGCATCCACAAACTTCGTATTCACCGGACTATCTACCGTCATGAAGTAGTTCCAAGCCGCATAGTGCCCCTTGAGATACTCCACACCAATGGCCTTTACTTCTTCTTCCGCAATACTGACCGACATGGAGGGATACTTATCCGGCCCTAACCCAGCTCCTTTCATTTGCTTAAAGAATGCCACGTTACTATCACCATTGAGGGAGTTATAAATCACCCCCCCCTTGGGCAGTGCCTGTTTGATTTTGGTGATGATGGCGGTTACTTCGGTGTTTCCCAGAGGTAAGTAGTCTTCACCAACGGTCTTACCGCCCTTCGCTGCTAGCTGGGCTTTGATAATGGTGTTGGCCGTGCGGGGGAACACGTAGTCAGATCCCACCAAGAAGAATTCTTTCCCCTTGTTTTCCAGTAGCCAGTCTACGGAAGGTTCAATTTGCTGGTTCGGAGCCGCTCCGGTATAGAAGATATTCTTGGAACATTCCTGACCTTCATACTGCACTGGGTAGAACAGCATATGGTTCTTGGACTCAAACACGGGCAGCACGGCCTTACGGCTCGCAGAGGTCCAGCAACCAAAAATCACCGAAACTTGATCTTGGTCAATCAATTTCTTTGCTTTCTCGGCAAAGGTAGGCCAGTCCGACGCACCATCTTCAACGATGGCCTCAATTTTCTTGCCCAGGACACCCCCCGCAGCATTGATTTCTTCAATGGCCAACTGGGTTGCGTCTACAACACTCTTTTCACTGATAGCCATGGTGCCACTCAGTGAATGGAGGATGCCAACTTTAATGGAGTCTCCACTTGCCGGAGAGGCAGTAGGAGATTCTGTTCCAGCGGTGGGACTGGCGGTAGGCGTCGGACTACCACACGCCTTCAGGAAAACACTAGTACCAAGAGCGGCGGAACTATAAATCAGAAATCGACGCCGATCGAATTGCCTTGCCATTATTTACACTACTCCTCACTTAGGGCGAGCGAAGGAAACCAAAACGTATTGACGACTTGAGATATTATGGCGAGGTCAACGGGACTAATTGTATCTCTTGATACAGATTTGTGTTTTTCAGACAATTCCTGAGGGGAGATTCATGATTGTTCATGGAAAAGGGCACCTCGATTAAATAGCGTATAGCAGCGATGAGACTCAACATCCAGCCTATAACGAGGAATTCTTCGCATCACGAGCACCCATCATCGTCAAAAACCACCCTAATTCAGGCTTGAAGCCCTCTTCAACCTATCATTTCACCATCAACAGGCATACGATTCCTCTGAACTAGTAGGTTGTGACTGCCAAAAGACATAGCGCTTGAGATTGCACGTCAGATTTTTCAGCCCAATCCACGCCGCAACCCGTTGCTTACCGATACACCGCACCAACTTACCCCCCAACTCCATCACCCAACTCCCGAAAACATGCTCTACTTGGGCACGAATTTGAGACTTCTCTCGGTTAGACTCCTGCTGCTGTTCTGTTAGTGGGTGATTGCGATAGCCACGCTCATGAATCTGACTCTCATACGTGAGTAACTCTAAAACCGTCTCAATCACTTCACTGCGGTAGGCACTATCCGCCCAGACCTGATCCCCACTATTATCAAAGTCCAATAGCGAACCCACCATCTTAGAATCATGGACGGCAGCATCGCTGACGGCATAGCGACGAATAAA
>NZ_JJML01000021.1 GCF_000775285.1 Neosynechococcus sphagnicola sy1
TCAGAGGTTTAGCAGTCGCACCACTACGGTGGTGTTAATTGAGGCAACCGTGCTCAACGCCTTACGGCATCAGAGGTTTAGCAGCCAACCTTCCAAGTCGATACGGGCGGGAAAAGTATTGTGCTCAACGCCTTACGGCATCAGAGGTTTAGCAGGCAGGCTGAATTGTCAATAGGCGGGCTTCCAGGGGGTGCTCAACGCCTTACGGCATCAGAGGTTTAGCAGTCCGATCCTTGAAATCCCTGCTGGGAGGGCTTTCTCAGCAAGTTTAACAAGTAGGTTGCTGTAAATCCTGGAAAATACATTCTCGGCTAGTCTTATCACTATAAGCTGTACCGCGATCGCTTGCTGGGAAAGGGGTTCCGAACTTGCAAGTATCTCCCAAGGGTAGAGAGGAGGTACAAAGCCTCTCTGGATAAGGATTACACGGTTCGGAACCTAGTGAGATGCTGATACAAACACCGATGCTTGAATTTAGATCACTCGATGGCCTGGTGCATCATCACACCATGCTTCGGGACGATTACATTTCTGGATACGCTCAACACAACGATGGCAAAGCCCAGCCAACAGCAGTCGATCCTCTGCAACCAGGATTTTCTCTAACTCCCACCGCAATTTTTCGCGATCGCGCTGAGTTAGCCAACAGCGAAAAATAGAATATTGCAGCGACTCTCCATAGCCCTGGAGTAGCTTATAGGCATTGCGCCAGCGTTTGGGATCGCGGATATCGTAGCAAACCAAGTACCAGTTTTTTGATTCAGACATTATTTTGATCTCATCGCAGAATCAATTGGGCAAAGAGTCCTCCTTCGTCGGACCATTCTTTTTCAAGCAGCCGTACTTCTAGTTCTATGAGCCGCCGATAGGTGAGGGAATATTCCGTCACAGGATGTTTCCAGGTTTCTGATCTTCGGCGTTCGTAAAGACTGACAAACTTGCGCCGACCCGTGTCACTTAACCAGACCTGCTGACCTCGCTCTTCAAAATCTGCCTGTACATCCCACTGGCCACGATTCACCGCCGCCAAGACCACCATATCCACGAGCGGTACTCTGAAAATCTCCATTAGATCCAAGGCTAGCGGTGCCGCCTGAGAACGAGGTTGATGATAAAACCCCAGAGCTGGCTCCAGACCCACGGTGAGAATTGCATTCATCACATCCTTGAGTAGCAGGGCATAGCCAAAACTCAGCAGCGCATTGAAGCGATCGCGGGGTGGACGACGATTCCGATGCTCAAACTTGAGCTGCGGGGACACACCTTCAGCAATTAAGTGAGGCAAGGCACCAAAATAGAGGGCTGCCAGATTTCCCTCTACTCCCAGCAATGACTCCACTGACATCACCAGAGGGATTTGCTTCAGAACAGCCTTCATCTGAGAAATTGCCTGTTTCAGCAATACTGGTACTTCTGCCCGCCCCCGTTGTCCCCGCATCAGGAACTTACGTTGCCCTTGGCCGCGACAAATAACCAGTTTGCGGGCGAGGTGCAAACACATCTCAGGGTTACTCAGGGCATCATACTGACGAATCCGGCGCTGAATACTGCCCTGGCGACCATCAAAGCTGCCTAGGTAGCGACCCCCACCAGAAATGAAATGTACCCCAATTCCCTGGTCAGCACAAAAGTGCAGCGCCTGGGTAGAAATTTGGGAATAGCTGTGTAGTACCACCTGACCGACCTGACACACCGGGATCGTTTTCCACGGGTTGATCTCTGCGGGTAATCTTGAGTTGCTCCCCCGTCCGACCGATGCAGGTTCCTGGCTCCAAAATATGCAGGATCTGGCGATCGTCGTCTTCTGGGAACAGGCGTATCGGCTGCCACTCGCGGTCATGGGCAAGTCGGGATTCTTCAGGCAGACAGACAGGAGACAGGGAACACCGAGCACAGAGCCGCTCATTTTCGGTCACAGGGGGACGGTAAGCAGACTGCCGCAGCAGTTGTGCCTGTTGAATGGCAGTTCGAACCGCTAACCGCCCTGGATCATCTAAGGGGACATGGACTAATACGTTATCAGCGTGATAGCGAATTCGGCCTTCGGGAATCGGGATTCCCAGTGCCAATTCAATCAAGTATGCATAGGCTAAGATTTGCAGGCGATCGCTCTCCCAAGCTTGGGGTTGATTATTCTCATCGCGGTAACAGCGTCCTCGCTTGTGCTCATAGGGAATCACCTGGCCATCACGAGTCCGCAGGGCATCCACCCGCCCCCGTAGTCCCAGTTCTGCGCTTTCTAGGAGCAGGTCTTCCCAGTCCTCGTCTTCTTGTTTTTCCAATTCGACATGTAGTCTGCGCCCAGCAAATACGGCAGCATCCTGGGTGTAAAGTTCTTCCACTTCTTCCAGGTAAAACAGGCGAGGGCAATAAGCAAGGGCATGGAGGGCAGAGACACGGATCGTGTCCTGCTGCATGGCAGGAGTTTCTAGGGTAGGCATAGTAGATTAGCGGTAGGGTTGAAGGTTTAAAGGAGAAAGAATGTCTCTAACCATCCAAGATCTGGAAAAAATACAGTCAGAACACCCCGACTATCGAATGGAGTTAGTGGATGGGGAAATTATTGTCATGAGTCCCTCTGGTTATGAATCAGAAGAGGTGGCGACAGGATTTGCGGCTGAGTTGTTGAAGTGGGTAAAACCGCGCAAGTTAGGGCGTGTAGTTGGCTCTAGTGCTGGGTTTACCCTGCCTAATTTGGATTTGAGAGCACCGGATGTTTCCTTTGTGTTCGCTGAACGGTTGCGCCGCAGTCCGCGATCCTTTGCAGAGTTAACCCCTGATTTAATCGTCGAAGTCAAGTCTCCGGGCGATCGCCTGAAGAAACTCAGAGCCAAAATCGATGAGTTTTTATCGTTCGGAACCAAGGTTGGAATTCTGATTAATCCAGAAAATCACACTGTTGAGGTTTACCGCTCCGGTCAAGGGGTCATCACTCTGGGAGATACAGAGGTGCTCACGGTGCCAGATTTGCTGCCCGGTTGGCAAGTGGCGATCGCTGATCTCTGGGCACCAGAGTTTGATTAAGTTTTTGTAGAAAGTGTTCAACGCCAACGGCATCAGAGGTCAATAGCATCAACGAGGATCGGCAATCAAAGTGAATTTACTCGCTTCTGGCTCTCCATCAATCATAGAAGGAGAGTGATCAAACTGATATCTTTGCCAGCGTGTGTGCAATGACCCAACGTGATCAACCCACACAGGTAACTCAATTTGCCCATTCTCTTGGGGGATTAGCCAATGCCATCCGCTGAAATCCTCATTATGTTGTTTGTACTGCTGGTTCAGTTTTAGTAGATCGCCGATTAATGAAATATCGTTAACTGCATCATCACTGAGTCCTAGACTGACAACGCCTGTACGCTCAATTCGTTCAGGTGTATCTATCGCCTCAATCACGCGAGATTCAAGCGATATATTCCCTTCTTCCTTGCTACTGTCTATCCAGCAGAGAAATTCAATGCCACACAATGTTTCAATGAAATCGGGAGCATTGCCCAACTTAGATTGTTTACTTGCCACCCCATACTTGTAACGACTCAGTTTTCGTAGTGTTGTTGCAATTTTGGGTTGACAAGCATAGGCAAAAGCCAGTTGAACACCCGCATGTCGTGCTCGAAAGTATTCGCCTACCAAGGAAAGTAGCATTCCGTAGACTGTAGCTGGTGGAGGAAAGGGGTAAGTTTCAGCTAGCGATCGTGCATAGGACTTCCGAAAGCTGGCATAGGGTACTTCAACATGCAATGCAATCATGCTGACTTGTCTCCAGATTTATCTTCAGAACCGACAGCTACATCCTTGTATGTCTCTCCAAAAGCAGCAATACGCTTGCGGGCTTCATTTGCGGCAGCATTCACGCCCTTCAAAACAGTAACTTTTAAATCTGCTAACTTTTTGCCCTCTTCCGTCAAAGCCACTGCACCCCCAATAATTAGCTCATTGGCAGGAATATCACCTGCTTCAACTCGCTGAATCAAACGCTCGATGGTGTAAGTGCGATTTTCCTCATCATGCTCAAAGCAATTTTGGATTTTAGAAGCATGAGCATGGGTCACTCGCAATACAACAGATGCTGGAGAAAAGTCATAAGCAAAACGGCTATGGTTTCCGGCAACTGGTGGAGGATCGATAATGGCATCAATCAGACTGCTGATGTGTGTTTTCTTAATAACATCACCCAGATTCAATCCAAAGCTGTATTGGTACTCAGTGGTATGCATTTCAGCGCTGTAGAGGGAAAGCTGTCCCTTTGTCTTTTCTCCACTCACACAGTTGAAGGACACTTCACCTCGATAAGGACGTAAACTGATGGCACGACCAATAGCCAGTGGACTTTGACGCTTGGTAGTCTTGCCCTTTGGTTTCTCCTTCTTCTTATTTTTAGGTGTTTCGTTGCCTTCCTCAACTTCCACCTCGTCTTCTTTTTCCTTGGCCGCTGCTTCAGCATCCATGAAACCCATTAAGTCGTCATCAATAAAAACGTTTCCTGTTTCAGGATTCCAGTCTTTGCGTTTTTCATCCATGTAACCTAATTTGCCAGAAGACGAATCATAGCTGCGATTGACAGAACCTGTGTCTTCTAACTGAAAACGGTAGCGCAAAGCAAATCTAATCGCCTCAGCCGAAACGCTAGTATGTAAGTCATCCTGATGAAATACCTTTTGCAGTGTGGTGGTGTTGCCAATATTGTCCCCTCGGTTATTTGCAGCGACTGCCTCACCTGTCAAAATCGTGCCATAGAGATAATGCGTTGCCATGGGTTGTTCTCCTTATTTTTGAGTTGATTGAGTATTTGATCCGTTGTCTCCTACATAGCTGAGCAGGGCAAACAACAGTAGATTTTGAAACCGATCAAAGTAGCGAGGACTGAAGATAAACGCTCGAATGCGATCTGCATCCTCTCGAATTGGAGCTAAGGATGCTCCTTTTGTGGCATCAGCACAAAATCTGAGAAACCAGCCTGCCAAGGCAGCAGGGGTTTTCGTCCGCAAGATTTCATTGCGAATTTTTTCCCGACGCACCTCCATCAGTCTTTCAAAGTTGAGATGATTGTTCTCTGCTCGTTCTCCAATCTGTCCCATGGTCATCCTCCAAGCTTGTTGAAATGCTTGAATAATTGCCTTGTCATCGTCATCCTTGATAACTTTTGCCATTTGATTCAGTCCTGCTCTGTGATACGACATTTGATTGAAATCCTTTTTCTCACTCACTAGCTCTTGAAAGTGAGCACACCAGTGTCTTTCCGCTGCTAGATTTGCTGCAATTAACTCTGGCACTGGGCTATTGGGTAAAGCAAAGCTTCTACCATCAGCAGTTTTTATCAATTTGCTGCGACCAAGGTATTGCTTAGCCGTCCGGAAAATCTTGATTTCTGGATAGCTTCCGTGTAACCTGACGCTAATACTGCGGTTAATTTGGTTCTTATCCCAGGCAACTTTACCCATTGCGATCGCCTGACATCCAGCAATGCCAGAGCTTGAGCTTTTGGCAATTTTACTAGCTTCCAAATCTGCTAAAAAACTCAAGGCTGCTTCTTCTGCACCACCAACAACTCGTCCCAGATAGGTAAAACTAAACAACTCCTTCCGCTTCTCAGCATTAGTAGCAGGCAAAAATTGGATGGCATCGGAAAAGTCCAGCAGATTTGTCACTTCAGGCACAACTACACAAGCCTGAGCTTTTTCCTTTGCAGTTCTGTCAGCTTTCCCTCTGTAAGTCCTAGGACGCAGCAGAAATACCACACAACTGACCATGAGATAGAGCAGCAGGAATGCTTCTTCTGGAGTCGCTTGTAGAGATTTTCTCCCCGTCATCGCCCCAGGAATAACTGACTGAGGAATAGTAGCGATAGCAGGTAAAAATCCTCTCTCTCCTTTTTTTAATTCATCCAGTAATCCTGTTCCCTGCGCTTTTTGATGAGCATAGCTATTTACCGCCTTGTAGGAAATTTGATCGCAACCGTCACCATCGACGGATTTAAGAGGAAAAGTACGTGTTCCCTTCTCTCCAGGCCGCATCTTGTTATGTTGCAAAAAAGTCAGGCAAAGTCCTTCATGAACTGCTAATCTGAGATCAACTGCATCTTCACCAATAAACTGTCCTGGCAGGTGAATTAGTTTATCTTCTGTTAGCTTGAAAGAAGCTTCAAGAATACGTTGTATGGCATCTTGAGCAGAAATGCTTTCATCCCAGGTGATTGTTACACCATCGGCTGTAAGAGTAGGCTGATGAATTCCTGCTGGAAGGTTATTATCCCAAGACTGAATCGTAGCAGCTAATCCCCCCAGTGCCGCTCGGTGATAAATCGTAAAATTTGGGTCATTCAGTCGGTAAGTTAACGCCATTTTGCTCCTGTTCCCTCCCGTGTCTCCTCGTTGTAGTCGTATACGATGTCTTCGTCTGCTACTCGAATGCCGCCAACCCGGTCATTCCATTTCAAAGCTTGTTCTCGAATAGGAATTGAAACCTCATGTTTGCGTATCCAATCTTGATTTGGATCTTGGGTAGGCTTACTTTTCTTCCACTCGTCCAAATCCTGACGAAGAATGACTGGCATGGTATAGCCTTCGCCACGAGTCATGCCAGGTCGGGTGCGCCATAGACCAGATTTTTTGGGTACGCCAAAGAAACAGGCTCGTTCTTCGGCTTTAGCATAGTCATATTCAGTCACCTCGCATATTGAATTAAACTGATTTGTCAGATCTTTTTGATGCAGTGGTTTATTCAGTGCAGTGAGTTGCTCAATCCAGGTTTGAGCCATTGCTAAATCTCCTAAGTCGTAAGGCAAAACTTCAGATTCAGCGATCGAGCAAATCATTGCCCATTTGGGTTCGCCTGGGTTTTTCAGGAGTTGCGCGGCGATTCAAGCGTCCCATTCGCTGAATTAGGGATGGCACTGGAGCAATATCGGTGATCAGCAAATCAGCGGATAAATCCAGGCTCATTTCTGCCACTTGAGTTGCCACCAAAAATGCAGCTTGACCATCCTGGTTGAAATTATCAATTACCTGTCTATGTCGATGGCTACGATCTTTGTAACGTAGACGTGAGTGATAAACATTAATTGAAACACCAGCAAAGTCTGGATTGGTTTTAGCTTTGTGTTTTGCCTGGTGGTAAATATCATTTGCCCAATCCACACGATTACGCACCCACAGCACCTTACCTTTGCCAGCAAGACATTTTTGAACAGCTTTCCATATTGCGTCATCAGAAGATGGATGTTGAATGTGATACCGTTCCAGGGTTTCCAATTTTGGTGGCCCTGGAATAATTTCTAAATCAGGGCGAATCTTTTGAATAGCCTGACGACGAGATTCTGGCAAGGAAGCTGTCATTAATAGCACAGGTAAATTGGGGAAATTTTTGATAAAGACCAGCAAGTGTCCAAACAAATAATCATCAAATGCATGAACTTCATCAAAGACGATCGCTGACTGCATAATGCTTGGAAAGCTATAGATGGCTTTACGAGCATTTGCCATCAATCCCAACACGGTATCAGTGGTTGTAACCACTAACGGGGTACTCCACAAAGCTAATGCTTCAATCTTGTCTCGTTCAGCTTCAAGAGCACTTTGAGCCACTTTTGTTTTTGCTCGATGGGTATCCTCCTCATTAATGGCTTCCTCTTGAACAGCGGTTTCTGCCATCGTTTCCAAATCAACCGATGAACGAGAATGAGTTAAGCTCAATTGATCCACCGGAATTCCAGACTCTAGTGCATAATCTTTGAAATGTTCGGTTGTAGTTCCTGTGGTAGGTAAGCAGAAAAACAACCGAAAATTTGTGCGATCTTCCTGCTGGAATTGTTCACACCATTTACGTGCCCATAAATACGCAGCAAGACTTTTACCAGAGCCGCAACCCGCTTCTGCTAACGTGAGTCGCTTTCCAGAGTTGGCGACATTTAATTGAAAATCTCGCACTATAAATCCGTCTGGTAAGCGAGATAGATCAAGATGCTGATTATTATTTGGATTAGCTTTTTTCCAAGCTTTCCATGCCCAGCCATGAATTAAATGTGTCAAATCTCTTGACTGAAGACCCTTTGAGAGATCAGTAGTAACAAATTCCTGTAACGAGTATCGGTCTGCTGATCGATGCTTTTTAGCTACAGCACTGGCAGCAACATCCGCTGCAATTCCAAACGCTTTGACTATGGCGATAAATCGGCGCTCTTCTTCTCTAGCAAAGTTTTGTTCTTGTTTCGTGAACTCTAACTTAATTTGTTGCAAGGCTTGCTCAGCAATGAAATCAGCATCCTCGTCATCCAAATCAATGGTTAAATCAGCCTTAAAAAGTGGAGGTTCGCCTAAATCAAGCCCCAAGGATTTAAAATGCAAAGACATCTCCTGCAAAATGCTTTGGAAGTCAGGATGGGAGACACAAACTGTAAGTGTGTTTGCTTGCCGAGGAACTGTAGATTTTTCAAATTTACGGTGATGTCCCATTGCCCCCCAAATTGCTGGGAGTCTAGATGATCCCAAAGGCTCAATCCATTTTTTTAAGCGTGGTTCTAGGCAAAACATTAGCCCAGAAATCACCTCATGCCTTAGCAGTTGGCTCATTTCAGGATTAGACAACATTTCCTGAAAGTGACTACTAGCTTTACCAGTATCTTGTATCCATCCATTTGTTACGAGTGTTTTAGTGAACTCATCTAAGCGTAATGGAGGGAGTCCAGCATTAGCAAGTGCGATCGCTCCAACCATTATTGCTAATGCATTACAGGCTTCTGCTACATCACGGCTGTGCTGAGTTAACAATGCATAGTCAGGAGGTTCCTTATATTTTTTCCGGTCATAAGACTTTGCCAGTAAGCGATAGGGGTTATTCATGCTTCGCCTCTAAATGGCACAAAAACACCACATCCCATTCGATGCTTACCACCAATTCCAGCGACTTGAAGTTTAATTGAATCTTCTGCTGTGAGATTTTCAACTACCACCCCAAACCCAACCACAGTAAAGGATTTGATTTTAATTGTTTTTCGATCTGGTTCTTCCTTTTCATTTAGTGGAATGGATGCCACACCGTTAATATCTAGTAATTGAAGTTTATATTTCGCAGCTTTCAGAAAAGCTTCTGCATCTTGAAATCCTTTAATAACCACAATTCTTGCCTTTAAAATGTCTGCTGGTTGTAGGGTAAGAAATTGGGGAATACCTAGGCTAATACGATGATTACCAATAGTTAACTGTTTGCCAGCTAAGGTGAGAGATCGTGAAATCAAGTCAGGGTCATAAGGCAGTCGAATTCGCAAGAAGGATTTATCTTTGGTCAAGTAGATCCTGCCTCGTCGATCTGGAATACCAGTAATTGTCTGAATACTTACTCCTTCTTGCTCATGTAACGCTGGACAAATTTTAGAAATAGCACTATACAACCCATACCCATGATCCGCAGGCAACGTTTCGCCAATTACTCCAAAACTCAACTCCACATAAGGCGGCACCAACAAATCCACCCCAGATTTTTGGGATTCCACTGCTAGCATAATTAGTTGCTCCTGAAATTAGTCTCTACAAGATTTCTGAAGAGATAGCTCAACTTATAACTCTGAGCCAAAGAATTTTTTTAATTGCTCAACGCCCGAAGGCATCTAAGACTCAGTTCCCAAACTTTAATGGGGAACTATTTCAAATTTAAAAATCTACGTCAGCCAGCGAATTTGCATTTGCGGAAAAAGGATCAACTCGCCAGCGAAGCTCGTTTCGCTCTGAAAGTAGCGCTTCTATCTTTAACCTAACTTCAGCTTCTAGAGAATCAGATTGCTCCTGAAGCTTCTGAGCAACCTTCTGGAGCCTTTGCGCCTTTAAAAGCAGGGAAACAAAATCATTTTCGCCCACGGAGCCGTGTCCTTGGAATATGCTTGTTAATCCTAATGATAAGGTATCGCTAACCTTCTGTCAATGGAGACCCCAAGAACTGTAGAGTTGCTCTTCTCCTTAAAGTACAATGATCTGTGAGAACGCCGTAAGGCATCTAAGGTTGCTAGGCTGACTGCACAACAGAACACAGTTCTTGGGGTCTCGTGCTCAACGCCGTGTGACATCAAATTCATCATAGGTCTCCACTTCATAGTTTTTCTAAGCTCAACTCGAAATTCATCCTCCCAACATCAAAATCTCTGCTGCCATTAGTCTTAGCTCAGGGAATAGAGCAGATGCGATCGCTATCTACAACACTCCCTGTGCTTTCATCCGGAGATAGAAGGGCGATCGCTGCGCCGTGGACTGATCATTCTGTAGCTGTTGTCGCTCTGCCCGAATTTCTTGATCAATCTCTGATGGGTGGTCAAAGTAGTAACACATGGCTGCATGGGCTTCCGCAGGTTTGAGATAGATATGTTGACGGCACATTTCATCAACAGACCAACCGTAAGCTAAGTAATCCATAACAATGTGGGCAACACGGATACGGGGATGGCTGATCAGGTGAGCGGATTCCCCATCGTGGGTGTGTAGGTGTGGATAGTTATGTCGATCGTTGTTCATTAGGCATCCTCCCTGAGCCTTGAATCAAGGCTTGCAGATTTACCTTGTCATTCAGCGCGATCGCGCTATACAGCCCATAGCCATGATCCGCAGGCAACGTTTCCCCAATCACTGCAAAACTTAGCTCAACGTAAGGCTGAAACAGAGAGCCTTGTTCAATTTTAGAAAATTCTGTGGTTACCATAATCTTTCAATCTAGCTTGTGTTAGCGATCGCCTGTTTGTAAAATCTTGTCTGTGCTGAGTTGCAGTTCTGGGAAGATGTGCGATCGCAGTATTTCCCCAACTCGAAACTGCTGAAGCTGATACAACCCATCTACCAAAGTGTAGACACTCACTGTCGGTTGCTTTGGGGAACCAATAAACCGCCGTCCACCCAATGCTCGAAAATCCACAATCCAATATTCTGCAATTTCCAACGCCTCATAATCCTCAAGCTTGCGGGCATAGTCATCGTGCCAGTTCGTACTCACTACCTCCACAATCAATTGGGCAGATTTGCCGCTGGTAATCGTCGAAGCTGTCTTCCACAAAAGTTCAGCCCCAAGTTGAGCACGATCAAGCACAATTACATCTGGGATATAGGCATCCAAATTACCCGCTGGCTTGACACAACAGGTATTCGGAATAAACCAATTCAGATTCAGCCGTTCAATTTCTCGATCAATGGCTCGAATGATTTGACTTGCCACATCCTCATGGTCGCCGCTAGGTCGCACCTCTATCACCTCTCCATTAATCAGCTCATAGCGTCCACCGTCTGCTGGATACCCGCTCAAAAACGCTTCAAACGTCGTCCCCTTCTGAATTGCTTGAATCATGACTTTGCCTCCTGATAGTGACACTTCATCATCGATACCTCATCCCTAACCAACTGCACCAGCTCCAGTGGCTCCCGCACGATCGCGCCCTTTCCATAGCCCAACACCCACCGCTTCAAATCCTGCAAACCCCTGACCGTCATGCAGAGCGTCAGCGAACCATCGGCATGTTCTTGAATTTCCTGGGTAGCGTGCCATCGGCGCTCCCGAATATAGGGTGAAGTTTTCGCATCAAACCAAATCGCCACAGGCTGCGGCAAGCCGCCTGCTTCATGCTGAAAAATCATCTCCAGATGATCCTTGGCATCAAAGGTTGGGTCAGGTACAAACGTTTCCTTCAACACCTGAAGTTGCGTAATCCGATCGACGCGAAACCAGCGCACCTCTTTGCGGGTGTGGCAATAGCCAATGACATAAGGATTGGTACCCCGGTAAATATGAAGCACATAGGGGTCGATCTGGCGATCAGAGGTAGCATTACGACCTGCCGTGTAGTAGGTCATTTGAACTGTCTTATGGGTTTGACAGGCATCCTCTAGCTGATGCCAGACATTGGGGTCTAGATTGATTTCTGCCCCGGATCGAAACAAAATCCGCTCATCCGCAATTTGTTGCAGATCCACCCAGGTCTGTTCAGGCAATCGTTCCCCCAGACGGGCGATCGCCGAGCGCAACTCCCCCACATAGGCTGAACCAGCATACGCCTCCAACATCCTGGCTCCCAGCGTTAGGGCAAACAGTTCCCCCTTGCTCAGCGTAATGGTCGGCAACCGCCAATCCGAATCCGTGTAGTGATAGCCCTTAGCCTTACTCCACTCCAAAGGAGCAAAGTAACGATCGCGCAGGAAATTCAAGTCATTCCGAACTGTTCGTTCGCTGACTTCCAGTGCTTCCGCTAGATTCTCCGCTGTTTGACGAAGGGGCAATCTCAGGAGGGCATCTAGTTGCAGTAGCCTTTCCAGGTGGCGTGACATAGGATTTATCAGGTTGATGTAGCTACAGCTTAAGCAACCACCCCTGCAAAAATGCTTCCGGGTAGCAACAACTTTGCAGATTTTTTTGAATGCTGGTATTAGGACTTACTCATTGGCAGAAGTAGCAAGGTATGAAGTCAGACAAGAATCGGTTTGGAGAGGTTTTCCAAAATGAATCACTCCAGATGTCGATGGGAAATCTTAATCCTTGACAATCACAGGTAACATCTCAATACGATTACGACCTCCGGCCTTGGCTGCGTAAAGTGCCTGATCGGCGGTGCGAATTAAATCCTTCGGACTCAATTGAAAATCGGGGATAGTGGTGGCAATCCCCAGACTCAATGTGACAAAGGCATCAACCGAAGATTGATTATGTAATAGTTGTAGCGATCGCAGTTGTGATTGAATCTCTTGGGCAATGTGGCTGGCTCCTGCTGCATCGGTACAGGGAAGGATGACGACAAACTCTTCCCCACCATAGCGACACACTAAATCTGATGGGCGTTTGACTGTTTGGGCAATGGTTCGCGCTACCTGTTGCAGACAGAGATCTCCGGCTTGATGACCATAGGCATCGTTGTAGCTCTTAAAAAAGTCAATGTCACACAGAATTAAAGAGAGAGGACGTTGCTCTCGTGTCAGGCGTCGCCATTCTTTGTTCAGGTATTCATCAAAGCGCCGCCGATTCGCCACTCCTGTTAACCCATCCAGATTTGCCAGACACTGAAGTTCTTGGTTCGCTAGGGCTAGTTGTTCATAGAGATGGGATTGATGAATTAAGCGCCGCACTCGCTGCAAGAGGACAGCCCAATGAATTGGCTTGGTGACATAATCGACCGCTCCGACGGCAAAGGCGCGGTCAACCGACTGCTTGTCTTCCAGTCCTGTGATCATCAGTACGGGAACAGGTTGGGCTGTTGATAGTTGCTGGAGCTGGTGGCAACAGGTAAATCCGTCCATGGAGGGCATGATCGCATCGAGGAGCACAATGTCAGGATGGAATTGGAGATAGGCTGCCAGACATTCTTCACCATTTTTAGCTTCTGCAACCCGATAGCCCTCTTGCTCCATTGCTCGCCGGAGTTGGAGTCGGATCATCGGCTCGTCATCCGCAATCAGAATCAGCGGAGCCTGATCATCCGGCGGCTTCATAGAATCTCCTCTCCCGCGATCGCTGCCAGAGCGGAGGCACGTACTTCCTCCACAGCAACGCTGGTTGATTCATAGGCTGTCTCTAACTGCTCCATCAGTTGAGGATCAACGAGCAAATTCCCCGATAGGGCAATGATCTCTAATTGTTGACACAACGATGACAGCAGGGTTGCCCCCACGGAGGCACTGGTAGATTTGAAGGTGTGGGCAGCATAGTGGAGCTGCTTGGCATCCTGATTTTTCAGGGCTGTTTGCAGGGTTTGGAGTAATTCCGGTGCATTTTCTTGGTAAGTATCGAGCAGTTCGAGGAGAAATCCATCGGGATTCGTACCATCCAAACTGCGCATTTCCTCCAGTACCTGTGGGTCTAAAACAGCAACCCTGGGCTGCGGTCGCTCCGGAACTGTGGCTAGGTTAGTGGGTAGCGTGTTGGCCGCAGGAGCGATAATGCCCATCATCGTTGGAGGCTGACTGGGTTGACACTGTCTCAGAGCCGCGGCTAGTTCCTCCATCCGAATTGGTTTGCTGAGGTAATCATCCATGCCAGCGGCCAAACATTCTTCCCGATCGCCCTGCATTGCATTTGCAGTCATGGCAATAATCCGGGGGCGAGAGGCCGCAGCCCAAGTCTGACAAACCTGGCGGGTGGCAGTCAGTCCATCCATCTCGGGCATTTGGACATCCATCAACACCACATCATAGGTTTGACGATGTAAGGCATCTAGAACCTCTAGCCCATTGCCGACAACATCAGCTCGATACCCCAACCGCTGAAACATGGAAAGGGCAACCTTCTGGTTGACAACATTATCTTCTGCCAGCAAAATTCGCAGGGGCAGTCGATCTGCTAAATCCGCGTCCAGCAGCCCCTTATTGGCACGCTCCAACCGGGCTTTGATCGGTTGTGAGCCTAACACCCGCGTCAACACTTCATAAAGATGGGACTGTTTAACGGGTTTGGTTAAGCAGGCTGCAAAGTAGTCTAGGGCGGCGGTCGTCATCTCCGGTTTCCCCAGAGAACTCAGGAGCACCAAGGGTAATTGCTGATAACCAGAGTACTGACGGATCTGGGCTGCCAGGGTCAAGCCATCCATTTCTGGCATCTGCATGTCGAGAATTGCCAGATCAAATCGTTCCCCTTGGTGGAGGCACTCCAGCGCTTCACTCCCTGAGGCTACCACCTGGGCTTGCATCTCCCAGGATTGCGCTTGTAAACGCAGAATCCGGCGATTGGTGGCATTGTCATCCACAATTAACAGCCGTTTACCAGTCAGTTGGGGGAGGTATTGGCTATGAATCGTGGTCACGCCATCGGTGGGCGATCTGAGCACCACGGTGAAATAAAACGTGGAGCCACTCCCCCCCTCTGAGACGAGGGGGGTCTCGCTCTGGTCTGCCACCCAATCTGGGGGAGGGTTACCGCCAACCTGTCCTTGACTGATCACCCACAAATGCCCCCCCATCATTTGACTGAGGCGTGTACTAATTGCCAGTCCGAGTCCCGTGCCTCCGTACTGGCGAGTAGTGGAGGAGTCAGCCTGACTGAAGGGTTTGAAGAGCCGATGCAGGCGATCGGGGGAAATGCCAATTCCCGTATCTCGGACGATAAATTGCAGTTTGTAGTGCGGTAGGTCGGCAGCATCCCCTAAGGGAGTCGCATCTACCGTAATCACCACTTCCCCCACCGACGTAAATTTGACGGCATTGCTGATCAGATTCACCAGAATTTGCCGCAGCCGGGTGGCATCCCCCATCAAGGACGCTGGCACCTGGGGATGGATCAAATAGGCCAACTCAATGCCTTTGGTAGCGGCCTGGGGAACCAAAAGATCAATGGCTGCTTCAAGGCAGAGTCGCAAATCAAAGGGCTGCTCCTCTAGATCCAGCTTCCCAGACTCAATTTTTGAGAAGTCAAGGATGTCGTTGATAATCGCCAAGAGGGCATCGCCACTACTGCGAATCGTCTCCACAAAGTCCTGTTGCTGGGGTGTCAGCTCCATATCCAGCAGTAACCCGGTCATGCCGATCACTGCGTTCATGGGAGTGCGGATTTCATGGCTCATCATCGCCAGAAAGTCACTTTTAGCACGATTGGCAGCTTCCGCCTCCTGCTTGGCCTGCTCTAGGGCGATGGTTTTTTCTAGGAGTTCCTGCTGACGGCGCGTTTCTTGCTCTAAGAGCTGCGCTTGGGCGAGGGCAATGCCCATCTGGGCAGCAATCATCTCCAGGAGGTTGATCTCGTCGCCTGACCACTGACGGTAGCGATCGCACTGATGCAAGCCAATGATGCCATTGGGAATCCCCTGGTAAGAGGTACGCACCGTCAGCATGGATTTCAACCCCATCTGCTCACAGAGGGTCTGAGCCTTTTCTAACAGCGGTTCCCGATAGACATCAGGGGAGACCACCGCCTGGTCCTGGCTGAGGACTTTGAGGGCGTGGGGGTTCTGAAAAACAGGGATTTCGAGATCGCTGATCGACGTAGAACCATCTGCCAGATACTCGGCGGCCAACGGAATGCTGGGGTGTGGCTCGGCGATGTAGGTATGGATCAGGCAACGACTGGTGGCCAATGCCTGACCAATCTGGGTAGCAGCAGTGGTAAAAATCCGCTGAGAATTGAGACTGCCGCGAATCGCTTCGGTGATCTGCCGCTGCAGCAACGCCTGTTGAAATTGCAGCTTCAAGGTGGCTTCAGCTTGCAGGCGCTCGGCTTCGCGTTGTTTAGACTCGCTAATATCCGTTTGAATCCCCACGTAGTGGGTCAAGGTGCCGCCGGCATCATAAATCGGCGAGATATTGAGCTGATTCCAAAACGGTGTCCCGTCTTGACGATAGTTTCGCAGCGTGACTTGACAACTTTTCCCCTGGCGCAGGGCTGCTCGCAGTTCCTCTAATGCGGGTTGGCTTGTGTCTGTTCCCTGAAGAAACCGACAGTTACGCCCAATCACGTCGGCGGCGGCATAACCCGTGATCTGCTCAAACGCTGGGTTGACGTAGGTGATCGGATGATGGGGTTGTCGCAGATCGACAATGACAATGCCGTTACTGCTCCCTGCGATCGCCCGGTCTCTGAGGCGGAGGGCTTCCTCTGCTTGTTTACGCTCCGTAATATCATTGGCAATGCCCATGTAGCCCACAATGGTTCCACTGGCATCGCGTTGGGCTGTGATCGTCAACAGTACGGGGAATCGAGACCCATCCTTGCGCACGTAGGTCCATTCCCGTTCATCAACGATGCCCTGTCGGGCTTTAGCCACGAAGACCTCGAATCCGGGTGTCACGTCTACCCCTAATTCTGCCGATAACTCCCGTGCCCGCTGCTGAATTTCAGCGGGGTCATGGATAATGGCGGGGGTCACTTGACCGATGACTTCGGTGGCTTTATAGCCTAAAAGCCGTTCAGCCGCAGCATTAAAAACACAGATGATCCCATCTTCTGTAACGGCAATGATGCTATAGGTGGCACTGTCGAGGAGCAGTTGCTGAAAGTTAGCAATCCATTGCAGGGCAAGTTCTGCCTGTTGACGCTCAACCATTTCAGCTTCTAGTTGGCGCGTTCGTAAGCGGGCGGTTTGGGCAAAGTAGACGGCGATCGCCAACACCCCAGCGATTAACCAACCACTGGCCAACACAACGGTGGGCAGTGGGGAGTGATTGTGGGCAAAGAAGTGATCCGTCGGTGAGACGCGCAGTTGCCATTGCGCCCCATAGAGAGCAATCGGGCTAATTTCCTGCCAGCCTATCCGTCGGGTTTGTCGCCCCAAATTGTAGCTATAGATGATCTGCTGATCCTCTAAAAGCAGAATCTGATAGTCTTGCAGGGTTGTCGAGTCGAGCAACCCATTGATTAAAGCTTCGATGCGGAAGACGCCAACAATAAACCCCTGGGATGTCCGATCTTGAAACAGGGGAACCAGCGCTAGAAATCCCCACCCCTCTGGCACAAAATCCATCGCTTCGAAGACAGTAATCTGTCGGGTCTTTTGAATGGTGTCCAATTGAGTACGGCGGTGCCCCTGCCAATTCAGGTTCAGGTTGTTGAGTTTTTCATTCCCTACAAGGGGATGCACCCAACGCACCTGCCGACTGCCATCGGCCCACAGGATTGCCTGATAGCCTCCTAGATCTTTGATAAAAGAGGCTGCTTCTAATTTCCACAGATCCCTAGGCATGCCACCTCTCGCCTCCCAACGCTTACCCATGCGCGCCAAGGCCAGAATCCGATTGGAGATATGTACGGATATATCATTCTTGAGGGTAGTGGTTTCCAAGCGCACCAAGCTGTGCAATCGATTCGTTTCTTGGTGCTCCAATTCCCACCACATGGCTGAGGAGGCTGCCCCGATGCCACAACCGACTAAAATCGGTAGCAAGAGTCTGCTGACCTGTCTTTGGTTCATATATATCAGCCAGTGCTAGTGATGATGCTGACTCTGCTTACCCATGCTGAGGCTGTCCCTCTCAGCCAATCCCAAGTCTGCCTCTGCACAACCGCCCCCCTGAACCTCGGCATTCCGGGAACCAACTCTCTGAGTAGGAGAACCGATGGTCTTCGACCGACCTTTGGCCATCGCTATCCAAGTCGCTTCACCTGGAGTCGGTGACGATACCTTGATGGCTCCATACCGATGGCAGCAGGTTGCAGTTTTAACGAGTTAGATCATGTTGATCCTACTATCTTCAAGTTATGCCTAAAGTGTAAAAAATGGATGGGCAGAGATCCCAGGTTTACCAAGATTTCACCTTCATCGCCCTCAATGTGGGCAATCCGTGAACCTGATCTGTCGCTGATCAGCATCAAGGTTACCTGCGATCGCCGCCATGACATCTCCCCCTCTCTGATCAACCTCCTCAGCCACGGCTTGATTTGTTAAAGTAAAGAAACGTAAAAGTTTCTAAGCCAAGGGGTAGACCGTCTATATACGTTGACGCTAGTGATAGGTAAAGCAGATGCAACTTCCCCTGATTGGCAAAGTGAATCATCCGCTTCCCTGGGTTGCTGGGTTGGTAGCAGCTGGGGTGATTTCAGTGGGAGTGATGGGACTCGTAATTTTCCGCCACAGTGCGCCGAAACTTGACCTCGCCAAACTGACAGTGCCCGTTGTCGCCCAAGATCTGACAGTACGGATCTCAGCCAGCGGTACCGTCGTGCCGCGACAGACGGTGAATCTCAGCCCCAAAACGTCGGGACGGCTGGCGAAACTGTATGTGGAGCAAGGCGATAGTGTCCGCCAGGGGCAGATCATTGCCCAGATGGACAATGAAGATGCGGCAGCGCTGCTGGCTCAAACCAAAGGTAGCTTTGCCAATGCCATGGCCCATTTAGCCGAGATCAAAGCCGGGAGCCGTTCCGAGGAAATTGCCCAAGCCCAGGCCGCGGTGCAGCAAGCCCAAGCCCAGGTACGAGAGGCCGCCTCTCGTCTAAATTTAGCCATGGAGCGGGTGCGACGAAATAAACTATTAGCCGCTGAAGGGGCGATCGCCCGCGATCGCTTAGATGAAGTATTAAATGAATCGCGCAATGCCCAGGCGGGTCTCGATTTGGCCCAAGCACGGGTCAAGGAAACCCAAGAGCGCCTAGACCAGACAGAGGTAGGCAACCGCCGGGAACAGATCGACCAAGCTCAAGCCCTGGTTGCAGAAGCCAGAGGCCGCTTACAGGCCATTGAAGTGCAAATGGAAGATACGGTGATCCGCGCCCCCTTTGACGGTGTGATTACCCAACGCTATGCAGACCCCGGTGATTTTGTCACTCCCACCACCTCAGCCTCTAGTACCGCATCGGCTACCTCCTCCTCGATCGTGGCCTTAGCCAGTGGTCTAGAAGTGTTAGCCAAAGTGCCGGAAGTAGACATCAGTCAAATTCGCGTCGGCCAACCTGTCGAAATTTCAGCAGATGCCTATCCCACCCAGGTGTTTAAGGGCGTGGTGCGGCTGATTGCACCGGAGGCAGTTGTTGAGCAGAATGTCACCTCCTTTCAAGTGCGCATCGACATTCAAACTGGGCGGCAACAGTTGCGTTCCGGGATGAATGTGGACATGAGCTTTTTGGGCGATCGCCTAAAAAATGCTTTGGTAGTGCCGACCGTAGCCGTAGTTACCCAGGCGGGGCAACTCGGCGTCCTGGTGCCGGGTCGGGATGATCAACCTGAGTTCAAGCCCGTCACCACTGGCCCCAACATTGGCAACCAAATTCAACTATTGGGGGGAATTCAAGCGGGAGAGCGGGTGTTTGTTGAATTACCTGCGGGCAAGAAACTGGAAGATTTCACCAAAACCAAACAACTGGAATAGTAGGGGCGGCAAGGGCATGGATACAGTTGAAAGCATCCGCATGGCAGTCAAAACCTTGACCGCCAACAAACTTCGCAGTTCCCTCACCATGCTGGGGATGATCATTGGCAATGCCTCGGTGATCGCCGTGATTGGCATTGGTCAGGGTGCCCAGCGTTTGGCAGCCGAACAGTTTGAAGCCCTTGGCCCCAATGTGCTGTTTGTGGTTCCTGGCACCCGTCAGGCGCGCAATCGCACCTTTGAAATCCCAAAGACCTTGGTGCTGGCCGATGCTGAGGCGATCGCCGCTCAGGTGCCCTCAGTCAAAGGCGTTGCCCCCCAACTGCAAAGTCAACTGACTATTACCTATCGGGGGCGAAATATTACCAACTTGGTAGTCGGGACGACGCCACAATTTCTGCCAGTTCGCAGCTTCGATGTTGCCAGGGGTCGGTTTATTACGAATCTAGATATTGAACGCAATAACCAGGTGGTGATCTTAGGCCCGGATTTAGCCACCAGTTTATTTCGAGGGGCTAATCCCATCGGCCAGACAATTCGGATTAAAAATGTTGCCTTTAATGTAATTGGGGTGATGCGTCCTAAAGGAGCCTTTTTGGGCAGTAACCAGGATGATGTTGCCTACGTACCGATTTCCACCATGGCGAACCGGGTGGTGGGTCGTACCTCTCCCTACGGTTTAGAGTTAACCTTTATTTCTGTTTCTGCCCAGAATCCTGAGAGTATTGGTGCTGCTGTGTTTCAGATTTCTAACCTGCTACGGCAGCGCCATAAAATCACGAATGAAGACGATTTTGCCGTCGATACTCAAAAAGACATCCTCAGCATTGTCGGTACCATCACCGGGGCGCTAACTCTGATGCTAGCGGCGATCGCTGGAATTTCCCTCCTCGTGGGCGGCATTGGGATTATGAACATCATGCTGGTATCGGTGACGGAACGCACCCAGGAAATTGGTCTCCGCAAGGCTATTGGCGCTTCTCAGCAGGATATTTTGGTGCAGTTCATGATCGAAGCCGTGATTCTCTCGGCGGCGGGTGGGTTGATTGGAACCCTCATCGGCTCTGGTGGAGTGCTGTTGGTGGCAGCCATCACCCCCTTAAAAGCGACGATCGCTCCGGTGGCGGTGGCTCTAGCAGTGGGAGTCTCAGGGGGCATTGGCCTGTTCTTTGGAGTCGTACCCGCTCGTCAAGCAGCACAACTTGATCCCATCGTGGCCTTACGGAGTAATTAAGACCCTGGCAATTTTTTAGATCCTTAAGCGTATTCAAGGAGATAGTTTTTTTAGGTTTTAACCGTTCACAAAATTCGTGATAGACCACAAGCGAGAGCAGATCCAATGACACAATCCACCATCATTCGCCTGGAGGATCTATCGAAAGTCTATGGCGAGGGCGAAACCCAGGTACGGGCGTTAAGTGAGATCAACCTCACGATTGAGCAAGGGGAATACTGCGCCATTATGGGAGCCTCTGGTTCCGGTAAGTCAACGTTGATGAACATGATTGGCTGCCTTGATCGCCCCACCAGTGGTCACTATTACCTGGATGGCATGGATGTGGCTCAGTTGGGAGATCGCGACCTCGCCCATATCCGTAACCTCAAACTTGGGTTTGTGTTCCAGCAATTCCATCTCCTGCCGCAGCTGACGGCCCTGGAAAATGTCATGCTGCCCATGGTCTATGCCAATGTTGCCGCCGATGAACGCCAGCAACGGGCGCTGTCGGCTCTGAAGCGTGTGGGGTTGGGGCATCGTCTCTCCAATCGCCCAAATCAACTGTCGGGAGGACAACAACAACGGGTGGCGATCGCCCGCGCCATTGTCAATCGTCCCGTCGTCCTGTTAGCCGATGAACCGACTGGAGCCTTGGATTCCCACACCACACAAGAAGTCATGGATATCTTTGGGGAGTTAAATGCCAGCGGCATCACGGTGATTATTGTTACCCATGAAGTGGATGTGGCTCGTTGTACCCGCCGCGTGGTTTGGTTTCGGGATGGTGAAATTGTCCATTCCCATCTCTCTCCCCTGGAGTTGGGGACAGTGGCCGTCCCCTAGTGGTTTGAGCAAAAGGCTCTCCTAGCAATAAAAGCGCTGCATTTTTTCAATGCCGCAATCAGTTCTGCGATCTGAATCGGCTTGCTGACGAAATCATTCATGCCCACGGCGAGACAGGCTTCGCGATCGCTCACCATGGCATTCGCTGTCATAGCAATGATGTAAGGGCGAATATTTTCCGGGTAGAGCCTACAAATTCGAGCGGTGGCTTCCATGCCATCCATTTGTGGCATCTGCACATCCATGAGAATCAGTTCATAGGGTTGACGTTCCAACGCTGCTAAGACTTCTACTCCATTGGTGGCAATATCTGCCCCATATCCCAACCGCTTGAGAACTTGAATGGCAACTTTTTGATTGACGCGATTATCTTCCGCCAGCAGAATTCGCAGGGACGATTCCCTGGCAAGCAAAGTTGTGGCTTGAGTCCCTGAATAGGAAGAAGTTTGTGGGCTGAGTTCATTGACAGAAGCGGCGGCCATGGTCAGGGTGAAGTAAAAGCTGGAACCTTGAAGAAACCCACAGTCTGGCTCAGAAACCCAATCCACAGGCGGATCACCCCCTAGATGTCCGAGGCTTTCAACCCAGATGGTGCCTCCCATTAACGCTACCAACCGCTTGCAAATCGTTAAACCCAGGCCGGTACCACCATACTTGCGACTAATGGAAGCATCGGCTTGAGTGAAGGGTTGAAATAACTTATGCAGCTGATCGCTCCGAATCCCAATCCCTGTATCTTTAATCGCAAATATGAATTCATATTTTTGCGGCTGTTCATCGGCGATAACGCGATGACTCACTGAGACTAAAACACGGCCATTTTCAGTAAATTTAATTGCATTGCCAACGAGGTTTAGAAGTATTTGTCGTAGCCGAGAACTATCTCCAACTACCACAGCAGGGGTGTCAGGAGAATTAAAATATTGGAGATCAATTTCCTTGTCTAAGGCTTGCTTTCTCAGGAGATTACACACGGATTTGATCATATCTTCCAGCACAAAAGTGCTTGCTTCTAGCTCTAAATTCCCAGACTCAATTTTAGAGAAGTCAAGAATATCATTAATAATGGTCAATAGGGCATCACCACTTTCCCGAATCGCTTGTACATAGTCCTGTTGTTCGGTTGTGAGGGTTGTGGTAGAGAGTAATTGTGCCATCCCATTCACCCCATTCATCGGGGTACGAATTTCGTGACTCATGTTGGCTAGAAACTCACTCTTGGCACGGGTTGCTGCCTCGGCAATTTCCTTTGCCTGAGCGAGGGCGATCTCTGCTTCTTTGCGATCGGTGATATCTAAGGCGGTTCCAAAAAGTTTGATCACCCGTCCCTCGTCATCCAGTTCGGCCTCTCCTCGCCCGAGAAGCCACCTCACGTAGCCATCAGGATGGATGAGTCGATGCTCGATTTCGTAGGGAGTTCCTGTGATGATTGCCTGTTCAACCATCTGAGTTAGTTGAGCCAGATCCTGAGGATAAATTAGCTGTAGATAGTCTTCATAACTGGGTTCAGGTTGGCTGGGGTCAAGTCCATAAATCCTGAATAGTTCCTCTGACCAATTGATTTTCTGAGTGGCCGGATCGTATTGCCAACTACCCAGATGGGCGACCCGCTGAGCAATCTGCAAATTCTTTTCACTTTCTTGTAAGGCTATTTCTGCTTGCTTGCGTTCAGCTTCGCTGCGTTTACGTTCGCTAATATCACGTACATTGACAACCACCCCAGATATGGTGCCATCAAGCTCGGTATAGGGGACATAGGTGACGCTGACAAAGCGCCCACCACTCTGATAGTCGTACCAGCGCTCGTAATGGACAATCTCTCCATTGAGGCATCGATCTAAACCCGGTTTTACCTCAGACTCAAACACATCGGCATCGACATGCTGAGCACAGGATTGTCCGATAAAATCCGCTAAGGACTTTTGATGCCATGCCAGATAGGATTGGTTGACGACCTGATAAATATAGTTGCGATCTAGTAGCAAAATTCCATCGGGGGTGGTAGCAATAATCCGCTCATACTGACGGAGGACGGCTTCGGTTTGCTTGCGAACAATTTCCTCTCGCTTCGCTTCGGTGATATCGGTTACCGAGCCAATAAATCCAATGACTTCCCCGGCTTCGTTCCGCTCTGTCACTGCCTGAGCCAACCCCCAGATCAGCGTACCGTCGGGATGAAGATAACGATGTTCAACTTTGTAGGTTGCCTCATGACCTCGCTTTGATGCTTCAACAAAATTAGACCAAACTGTATACATCCATTCCAAATCATCTGGATGTAAATACCTGCCCCAACCATCGCCTAAAATCTGTTCGAGGGGCAGTCCGGTAATTTGCTGAATTTTCTCGTTGGCATAATTGCAATTTCCTTGAGCGTCATTGTGAAAAATTCCCACCGGGCTAATTTCTGCTAGTAAGCGAAAGCGTTCTTCACTTTCTTTCGCTTCCGCTTCGGCGTGCTTGCGATCGCTAATATCGATATAGGCAATGACCACACCATACTGCACTAAAGGCATGGGAGCCGCACTGACACTCAGCCAGCGAATCGTACCATCCGATCTCACCACCCCCATTTCGACATCATGGATAAAGCGATGTTCTTGTAAGGCCCGCACACTCGGATATTCATCGGCGGCCAGAGGGGAACCATCCGGGTTTTTTCACCCCCTGCCAGTCAGGTGTAAAGTAGCTCCGTTCAGTTTGAGTTTGGGCATGAATTTCTAAGATCTGTTCGGCAGCCGGATTAGCTTCAATGATCCTGCCATGGGGATCTGTGATCGCCACCCCCAGGGGCAACGTTTGAAAGAGGGTTTGATATTTCTCTTTTGACTCTTGTAGCGATGCTTTGACTCGATCAAAGGATTGCCTCAATTGCATGGACATCCAGTTAAAGGAGGCCGCCAGGGTCTTGAGTTCGGCGATCGCCGTTTCCTCTGATAAGGTCCCCTGCCACTCCCCCCGCGCGATCGCCTGACTGGCATGATGGATGCGCAAAATTGGGCGAATAATCCAACTAGTAGTGAGGATGCCTATCCCCGTCGCCACCAGCAAGGTAAGGCCGCATAACAGAATTGTCCAGTGGGCATTCGCTTGGATTTCTGCCATAAAGTCAGACTCTGGCACGGTGACGACAATCAGCCAATCAATGCCATATTGATCCCGATAGGGAATGACTTGAATAAATACGGCTTCATCGGTGATCTCAACATGCAGTTGTTGACGGGCTTGGATCTGCTTAAAACTACCAAAGTTGGCAATTAATTGTTGAGCCGTTGACTGAATCATGGGATCAGAAAGTTCCTGCGGTCGCAGTCGCTGGGGTTTCCCGTGAATCAGCTTGTAAGCAGGCCGAGAACTGGAGTCAGCCACGAGCAATCCAGAACGGTCAACGATGAAAATTTTTCCTGAATTACCGACTCTGAGACTCTCTAAAAAATTACTAATTTTAGTCAGACTCAGATCGATGCCAATCACACCTGTCAGCCGGTGGGAGTCGTCAAAAATGGGGGCACTGGCGGAGATCGAAATTTCCCCCGTATTCCCTGCCCAGATGTAAATAGGAGTCCAGATTGGTTTGCCTGCAACGATCGTCTTTGTGAACCAGTCATCGGTGTTTGGATTCGGTTCTTTGAAAATTTTCGGGGGATAGGTGCGATTTCCCTGGGCGTCTGGAATATAGCTGTAAATAGTTCCACCCGTCTGCTGGGTGACTTCAGCGATTTCCAACTGACCATAGGCATAACCCGCCCCCAAGAAATCATTCTGAAGATTCCCATAGGTCATGTAGGTGAAATCATAGGTTTTTAATTGCTGCCAAAAATATTTCCCCAACCGTTGAAAGTCGTTGGGATTGATGAATCCAACCTTAATGGCTGCTAAATTAATTTGATTGAGACGTTGGGGAGCCTGTAAATAACTATTGAGATGTTGTTCAACGCGATCGCCAGTTTCTACCATCAGCCGACTGGCTAGTGCCTGCACTGCCTGGTGCCCACTCCGGTATGACAGATACCCAACCAGGCCTACGGCTGCGATCACTTGCACCAAAAACGGCACCATGAGTACCCATCTGAGGGGGATGTTAAAGAGAAGCGATCCCCTAGCGTCTATGGAGTTTCGCATCTTCAGTAGCCGCCTCAGTGAGTTCTGTGATCCCAAAGCATCTGCTTCTCAGGCCACCCTCTCTAACTGCATTAGAGAACAATCAAGAATTTCATGGAAGATTTGCTGCGGGTTCCCCAGCCAACTATCCTGGCACCCGCAGCACGCTCAGTAAATCCTGAAAATGGCAGCCTTAGTCGTCACTTTTCAGTCGATCTTACACCGCTTCAACAATCGCCGCCGAGGATAGCGGCGAAGCTGGGGATGATGTCACTGGGATTGACGCTGTGTCCCGCTCCATCCTCAGCTTGATGAGAGTCTGCCAAAGCGGCGATCGCGGCGTTGGTAAGCCAGCAAAGCTCGATAAAATTCTACCCGGTCAAAGTCAGGCCAGAGTATTGGTGTGCTGTAGATTTCAGCGTAGGCCAACTGCCAGAGCAGAAAATTACTCAATCGCAGCTCCCCACTGGTGCGGATCAGCAGATCAGGGTCAGCAATCGCAGCGGTATCTAGATGTTGGGCAAAAGAGTTTTCAGTAATTTCGTCTGGGTTCAACTGCCCTCCCTGAATCTGGCGACCCATTGCCTGACAGGCGCGAACAATTTCCTGGCGACTCCCATAGTTGAGAGCCACATTCAGATAGAACGAGCGGTTCCCGGCGGTGGTTTGACGGGCGTAGTCCATAATTGCCTGGAGGGACGGGGGGAGGCTGGAATTATCGCCGATGAATTGCAAGTGCACCCCCTGCTGATGCATCACTGCCAGTTCCTGCCAGAGCATTTGCTCAAACAGTTGCATCAGAAAATTGACTTCCTCTAAGGGGCGTTGCCAGTTCTCCGTGGAAAAGGCATAGACCGTCAGGGAGGGAATCCCCCAATCCTGGCAACAACGCACCAGTGCCTTCAGGGTTCTGACCCCCCGGCGATGTCCCATCATCCGAGGGAATCCCCGCTGCTGTGCCCAGCGTCCGTTACCATCCATAATCACGGCGACATGGTTGGGCAGCCGTTGAGGATCTAGATCGGGCGGCAGCAATTGCCAGTCTGAAAGCGGGATCTGCGGCTGTAAAACATTCATAGTGATTGCCATCAAGGTCAAGCGTACTCGTGGTCTGTTCAGAATGTTTAGATGGGTGAAATTCTTCTCCCGCCATAAACTCTTTAGCCATCAACGAAAGATTCACAGAGTCCTAGCGGTGGGTGATGGGTGGGGGGGATAGTGGCCCCCGATCGCTACCGAGGAGTTCCTCCAGGTATGCGGGACTCAGGGTTTGGCTCCAGCGCAGGAGTTGCACCAGCATCAGCCCAAAGGTGTAGAATATTTCCCCACGGTTGAGCCAAGACCAACTCGACCAGTCCACCAAATCCATGAAATGCCGGAAGGTACGCACCAAGTCCTGAGTGGAGCGAAGGTGACTCGCTTCCTTGGCGGGGCTATTGGGTTCTAGCCATTGGCGTAGCGATCGCTGGAGGCGGTGGCCGTAGTGGTCAGGAAATGCCCAGAGGCCAAATCCCCAGAACTTGGCCATGTGATTAATTTCATCCTGCAAGAGTTCGTGCAGGACTTGCTGTAAAGCTCCGGTGGCATGGGCCATTAACCAGAGATAGAGTCCCGCAGCTCCGTACTCGGTGATCACCCGATGCAGCCCGTGGCGGTAAAGATCTTCTCGGGGGTTCTCCGAGGGTTGGTAGGGTTTGACAGGTTTGACCCTTCCCTCCCATTTATGGCCGCTCAGCTGTTGATAGATTTTCCCCAGGGCGGGGGTATGTCGCCGTTCTTCCTTTTCCCACAGTCCTAGCTCCAGCAGATTCCCCTGCCGATCAAAGCTCCCCCCCGACAAAGGTTGCCATGGGGGGATGGAGTTGTTGCAGGTACTGCCAACTGACCCCGGTATAGCCCCGGATCGGAGATTCAACGGCGATCGCCCCTGAAATTGCCCCCAGAAATACCTCTAGCCGTAACCCAATTACCTGGTTGGGGTGAATCTGTTGCAAATTAATCTCAGCCCAGGGGCGGGGGCGGGGATGATCAAACTGGGTGGGTAGATCTTCCAGGCGATCGCGGAGTTGGGCAAAGTCCAGGTAATGGTTCACCAAAACATGGAGGCGCGATCGCGTCTGCCAGGGTTGGGGACGGAGGTAAAGCCGTCCAGCGAGATCATCAAGCTTTGTGAGTTCCATGGCTGCCAAGGTGAGGATGAAGGATCATCCATGACCATAATCGGCACTTCTGGCAGAGGTCAGTCGGTCAAAGTCGGCGGTTCTAGAGTGATGGGTCGGAAAAAGTCGGATTACGGTTGTGGCGAAGTCCCTATCGCACCAGATTTTCTAGCCATCATCCAGGTATCAATCAAGGGGAATCCCCATCCGGCTGATTCTCCCCAATTCCCAGTCCATGCTTACTTAACTTCAATTCCTTCCACAGCTCTTTAATCCGTTGATATGCTTCTTTGGAGGGCATTTTACCTCCGGTTTCCAGGGCACAAATGTAGCCAATCTTTTGGGCAAACTCCTGCAAGTTGGCATTGAATGCCAGATTCTCAGGGGTAAACTCGCCACGATAGCGACTGCGAGGATATAAAAAATGATCTTTATCGGGGGGCTGTTCCGCGGACATCGCTGGGACCTCTCAGTTCTCAAATTGGGCGATTCGATTCCTAAGACTTTTGGCTATAACTAGGTTAATTCATCCAGCCGGACATTATTGCCAAAAACCACCAGCTAGATCGGGCAGTCATCAGTGCAGAGAACCCTTACCCCTGGGCAGTAGCTAAAGCCTGCATCAGTGCTGCTCCCATCTCTCGACATCCCACCAGGGTCATGCCATCGGACATAATATCGCCAGTCCGGAAACCCTGATCTAAAACCGTCAGCACCGCTTGCTCCAAACGATCAGCCGCCTGGGGCTGATGCAACCCATAGCGCAACATCATGGCAGCGCTCAAGACGTGGGCAAGGGGATTGGCTTTGTCCTGTCCCGCAATATCAGGAGCCGAACCGTGGACTGGCTCAAACACTCCAAGGCCATCCGATCCAAGACTGGCCGAGGGCAACATGCCAATGCTGCCTGTGAGCATCGCCGCTTCGTCGGAGAGGATATCCCCAAATAAGTTACTGGTAACAATTGTATCGAACTGTTTGGGAGCCCGCACCAGTTGCATGGCGGCATTATCGACATACAGGTGTGACAACTGCACCTCCGGGTAGTCTGCGGCCAACAGAGTGATGCGATCGCGCCAGAGTTGTGACACCTCCAGCACATTGGCCTTGTCCACCGAACACAACTGCCCCCGGCGTTTTTGGGCAACCTCAAAGGCCACCCGACCAATGCGATCAATCTCCGATACCGTGTAGGCCATTGTGTTTACACCCCGTTGCTCTCCTAATTCGGTGGTAAAAATCCCCTTGGGCTTGCCGAAGTAGACACCTCCTGTCAGTTCCCGCACCACCATAATGTCCACCCCCTCAATCACCTCCCGCTTCAGGGTGGAGGCATCAATTAATTGGGGCAAGATTTTGGCGGGGCGCAAATTCGCAAACAAGCCTAACCCCGATCTCAACCCTAACAACCCTGTCTCAGGTCGCAGGTGACGGGGAAGGGTATCCCACTGATATCCCCCGATGGCCGCTAACAGCACCGCATCGCTTTGGCGACAGGCTTCCAAGGTAGCAGCAGGTAGCGGTTCCCCCATGGCATCAATGGCCGCCCCCCCGAATCAAGGCTTCTTGAAATTCAAACTGGAGATGTAGCTGTTGACCTAGCCCCTGTAGCACGTCTACGGCAACGGCCATGATTTCCGGGCCAATGCCATCCCCCGGTAATAACGGTGATCCGGTAATGCTGCTGGGTCATAGGTCAGAATTCACAGGTTGGGTAGGACACAGGTTAATTATCATACCCCCGTTGCCCCCCCTGAACTCAACCCCACAGGTTGTTACAGAAGATTCACAGTTGCTCCCCAAGTCTGTCATTTGCGCCCCCTAAAGTGAAACTATCAACTCAATGGGAGGCGATCATGAACACTCAACTAACTGCCAAAGCAACGGTCTTCGCGGGTATCGCCGCTGCTCTGATCTTGATTCCTGGCCACTACGCAGCTTCTGGCCGCTGGATTCCTGCCCACTACTATGATGGCTCTGTGGCTCACCAATATGTCGGCAACGGCATGGCTTACCGAATAACGAGCTAAAGCCGTTAACCTAAGCATGGAGGTCGCCCCCCATGCTCGGCTTCAGAACCGGACGTGAGAGTTGCCGCTCATCCGGCTCGTCTCCAGATTGACCCTTGACATGGGTACTAAGCTGAGTCGAGGGTTTGCCTATTCCACCGTGTATCCGTTCGTGGCAGTGACGGTGAATGGCGGTCAAAGTTTTCCATCGGATCGTGAACCCATCGGGGGTTAAAGATACTTGCTCAGCAACAGTTTTAGTTTTGCTTTTGCCGTATCAGGGACATGGGCGACGGGGGGTTAAAATAGCATACTTCAGCGCCGAGTGGGCATCGGAGCTAGGGGGATTTTGGCTAAGTCGCCGCACAGCCTCCTGAATGACTTTCTGGGCGTTGCTGGCATTGCGGTGCAAATTCCCCACCACCATCTCGACGGACACCTGGTCGTGATCCGGGTGCCAGCAGTCATAGTCTGTAACCAACGCCAGGGTTGCGTAGGCCATCTCGGCTTCCCGTGCTAATTTAGCTTCTGGTAAGTTCGTCATCCCAATGATGGTTGCGCCCCAACTACGGTACAGATGGGATTCTGCCTTAGTTGAAAAGGCAGGCCCTTCCATACAAATGTAGGTGCCACCATGGTGGAGTGTCACCTCTGGAAGGTTCAGACTGGCAACGCTCTCAGCTAAAATAGCTGCTAGTTTTGGGCAGATCGGATCACCAAAGGCAATGTGGGCAGCAATTCCCTCGCCAAAAAAGCTAGAAACTCGATTCCGAGTTCGGTCAATAAACTGATCCGGTACGACCATATCTAAAGGTTTAACTTCTGCCTTTAAAGAGCCGACAGCGGAGGCGGAGATCAAATACTGAACCCCGAGGCTTTTCATGGCATAGACATTGGCGCGAAAGGGGAGTTCCGTGGGTAATAGGTGGTGGTGGCGACCATGACGCGCCAGAAAGGCCACCTGTGTGCCTTCCAGGGTTCCTAATATCAAGGCATCGGACGGCTTGCCAAACGGAGTGTCAACTTGAATCTCCTGGACATCTTGCAGCGCTTCCATTTTATACAGACCGCTACCGCCAATGATGCCAATTGTTGCCTGAGCCATATCACTATCCCTACTCCTTGACAGTCCTTCCGTAGTTTACCGATAAACCAGGCCAGGAGAGAAACCGGGCTGATTGACTGACAAAAGGTTGATTCAAGATCGGTGAAATGCTTGCCAGGATGGCAATAGCAGTACTTGCGTGAAGTAAACGGGAGCCAGCGTTCGTTCTCAGAAACTGTTTGAAAAGATGAGCAGCCGCGTATGAGGGAAGGCTGGGGAGGGTGAAATATGAATTCGTCGATTAAAATCCAAAACTCAAGCTGGGTAGAGTGACTCTAATTTTTCAAACAAGTTCTAAGGGCAGATGAAGGGTAAAAATACTCCCTTTACCCACCTCGCTATGAACTTCGAGGGAACCACAGAGTGTCTGGGTAATCGCTCTGGCAATTGCCAAACCTAAGCCTGCACCGCCAGTTTGACGAGAGCGATCGCTGTTGACGCGGTAAAAGCGATCAAAGATCCAAAGTTGCTCCTGCTCAGGAATTCCGATCCCGGTATCTTGAACTTGAATCAAAGCCTGCCGTTCCTCCCTATGGAGCCGGATGGTCACCTTCCCCCCCTTGGGGGTGTATTGAATGGCATTGGTCACCAGATTGGCAACCAGACGATAGATCTGCTCTTCATCGCCTAAAACAGTAACGGGTTGATGACTGACAATCTCTGTGTGTAATTGCAAATTTGCCGCGATCGCTAGGGCTTCAAACTCATCCACTACATCTGCAATCAGGGAATTGAGCTTCACAGCTTGACGCTTGAGGGGCAGCACTTGCAGATCCATACGGGAGAGGAGTAGCAAATCCTGAACCAGTTGGATCAAGCGATTACTTTGTCGTTCAATTGTCTGTAAGGTACTGTGAGCCTCAGCGGTTGTTAAGGGTGCTATTTCTAGAGCCGACTCAATGGTGGCTTTGGTTGCAGCTAAAGGGGTTCGGAGTTCGTGAGCAACATCCGCTGTGAACTGTTGAATTTGTCGGTAGGACTGATAAACTGGCTCCATGGCTACCCCTGCTAACCCCCAACTGGCAACCGTTACCAGCAGCATGGTGATTGTCAGGGCAGCTAAAAGTAGCCAACGGGTTGTTGAGAGGTGGTGGTCAAATTCTTTCAGCGATCGCCCAACCTGCATATAGCCCCAGGGCTGATGATTGGCTGTTGTCAGCAGTAAGGAAATATGGTGATACCGCTGACCGTTGTGATCCTGTAAGGTTTGCCAGAGTTCGTTGTCATTCACAAAGATCAGGTGCTCTGGTTGCTGGCCAATGGTAGCGATCAATTGTCCTGATCGCGTGAGGAAACGAGCATAATATCCTGCCTGTTGAACCGTACCTAAAATGTGTCGTTGCGCTGGTTGATTGGGACAGGAAGAGCCTACCCAACAAAGTCCTGGAACAATCTGCTGTACCCGTGCCTCAATCTGTCCCGGTTCTCTGAGATTGGGTTCCAAGCCATCATGTAAGGTTCCGGCAACCGATTCTAGCTCTCGGTGGAGGGCATGCCAGTGAGCCTGAGCCATCATGCCATAGAAGGCGGCTCCACAAAGAGTCAGAATGATTCCCATAACGCCGACATAACAACTCGTCAGACGCCAGCGGGTGAGATTAAAGAGCTTACTTTGATGCATGGGCCAGGGAGAGGCGGTATCCTAACCCATAAACGGTTTCCAACAACTCATCACAGCCGTAGTCAGCAAGCTTGCGACGCAGCAGTCGAATTTGGGCAGGAACAACATTACTGATTGGATCAGACTCAATTTCCCAGACTTGCGTCATCAGTTGATCGCGGCTTAAAAGCTGGTTAGGGTGCTGCATAAAATACTCCAGCAGTTGAAATTCCTTAGCCGTCAATTGAACCAATTGCTCACCTTTTGGGGTTTGCACGGAGATCGTGGAAGTTCCATAATCGAGTCTCAGGTTACCGACCTGTAGCTGTTGGGGTTGGAGATGGGGCGATCGCCGATTCAGTGCCCGGAGTCGTGCCTTTAATTCGGCGATGCCAAAGGGTTTGATCAGGTAATCATCGGCACCAGCATCCAATCCCGTCACCCGATCTTCGATCCGATCTTTTGCAGTCAAGATCAAAATCGGTAGCGCGTCATTTCGGGATCGGACTCGCTGGCAGAGTTCCAGACCCGACACCCCCGGCAACAACCAGTCGAAGATTGCCACAGTGTAATGGATCTGCCGACTATCCAGATAATCCCAGGCTACTGCGCCATCCTGAAACCAGTCCACAATGTACTTCTCACGACTCAAACTCTGCTGAATTGCCACTCCCAGATCAGGTTCATCCTCGACGAGCAGAATGCGCATGCGCCTAACCTTGTATTTCTACCATTCCCATCATGCCGAGATCTTCATGGTCGAGTACATGGCAGTGATAGACGGTTTTCCCGGCAAAGTCGCGGAAGGGAATGCGAATCCGCACCGTTTCATTGGCACGAACTCGGAGGGTGTCTTCCCATGCCTGGTAGGGATCGGGCTTGCCATTGCGGCTGATGACTTGAAAAGGGTTGGTGTGCAGGTGAAAGGAATGTTCCATGCCATCGGGGTCAAGGTTTACCAGCTCCCAATCTTCTACCGTTCCCAGTTTCACCACCGCATCCACTCGATTCATATCAAAGGTTTGATTATTGAACAGAAATGCCAGTTCCATGCCCATGCCATTTCCCATCCCCATGGCCATTGACATCTCGATGCGACGAGTTTGACTTGGTTGGGGTAAGGTCTCAACCGGAATTAGCGTGTGAGGGAGGGGCAATGGTTGAGCTACTGCATCCTGGTAGGTGACGATCGCGATCGGCTGAGTTGTGTTGGATGAATGAGTGATTCCCCCCATCATCCCACCCCCCATCCTGCCGCCATGCATCATGCCACTGCCCATGCCTCCGCGATCGTAGGGCAGGCTCAGCAAGCGGTACTCTCCAGGGGGGCGATTTCCCTGGATCAGTACCTCTGCCCGTTCACCGGGAGAGAGTAACAGTTCTTGCAGTTCCACGGGGGCGGCGATCGCACCCCCATCCGTAGCCATCAAGTAAAAGGGATGATCCTCCAAGGTCAGTCGGTAAAACCGTGAGGTGGAAGCATTGACAATCCGAAACCGCAACAGGCCTCCCGATGGTAAGGCAAAAGTGGGATTCACCTGCCCATTGACCGTCAGAATTGACCCTTCTCGCCCCCGCATCAAATCCATGTGCCCAGGCACCGGAATTTGCCCATTGGCATTGAGGGCAAAGTCTTTCAAAAACAGGAACTCTTCTTGAGCGGCGCGGATTTCTGGAATGTCGTCCAATGCGCCGCGAACAACAAAAATACCGCCTAAGCCACCAAACACCTGTGCTGCAACCAGTTCATGCAAATGGGGATGGTAATAAAAAGTTCCGGCAGGATGATTTTTGGGCAGGGTAAATTCGTAGGTCTGAGTTCCACCGGGCGGAACCCTGAGAAAGATGTTGTCAGCAGTGCCCGTAGGGGGGATATGCAGACCATGAAAGTGAAGATTGGTTGCCTGGGTCAGACGGTTCGTGAAGCGGATGCGTACCGTATCTCCAGGTTTAGCTTCCAATCGCGGTCCAGGAATTTGCCCGTTGTAGGTGATCAGGTGCGCTTGCTGCTGCCCTAGGTTGAGGGTAGCAGGCCGTGCTTCTAAGTCGATATCGAGGTGACCGTTGATGCTGGTTGTTTGGGTAGTTGCAATCTTGGATGGGGTTGAAAGGGTTCCATTAGCACACTGGGGCAGCAATATAGCTCCCGCTGTAGCTGCACTCAGAAAGATAAACTTACGACGATTGATTAGATACATATACTATTTTGGCCTTACATGAGTATGTTTTAGCTATTGAGATGATTTCTATAAACCCGTTATAGAACGTAATGCAAAGTCGTTGATTTGAGCCTTATTGAATGTGCCATTACAGTCCTGCTCAAAACTGTTTCTTGGATATCACCATTTTTAGCCCCTTCGAGAGAAACTGATTGAGGTGATATACTTTATTCTTGAAGCAGCGTTTTTTTACTTGTCTCTGCGTTTTTCCTGCAAGCATCTCGCCGTGTCTGGGCATTTCGCCAAATCACGTTGCGAACGTTGGCCGGGTGATTGGGAACGGGGGGAGTAGAACGATAAATTTCCCCTCGGCAGGTTACCTCCTTCGCATTTATAGGCAGGGCGGTGGCAATCAGTAGAATGGCAACGGCAGTCAGTAAGCGTTTCATTTCATGTTCTCTGTTAATATCGAACTCAAAGAGTCCTCTATTAACAGAGTGGCAAGCGATTATAAAACTAAGATGAAATGCTGCTCTACAGCGATGTAACCCTTACCGCTTAAAGCTAAACCGACCGTTGACCTTCTCACCATTGATATCTGACAGAATGGTTACTTTGTAATCTCCGGATGCAGTTTCCGGTAGAATTCCGGTGTAGTGCTTGTCCTGGGCATCGTATTTGAGATCAATTGCCTTTTGGCTGCCATCAGGGAGTTGAACTTGAGCTGTCACCTTGGCATTTTTGATCGGGTCGTGGTTTTCATCCTGGAGTAGATAAAAGTCAAGGTGTATGGCGTTGTCTTCTTTCTCTGGCACAAACTCTAGATGGTAATCCCCAGTCTCAATTACCTGTCCGTTATGTCTAGCTTCGCCATGATCCTTATCTTCTCTATCTGCATCTAATTTCCCGATGGTTTGATTAGTAGGTATAGAAGCTGTAACTGATGGACTTGCAGCAGGGCTGCTCGCCGTGTTTGCAGTTTGCTTCCCACTGCTACAAGCCACTAAAAATAGGAGTCCGACACTGCTTACGGAGATCAAAAGGGTCTGGTATGAACGCATGACTATTTCTCCTGGAAAAGACGTTGAAAAAAGTCCTCAAGCTGTGGCAATTTTGGCCTGACTTGGCTTGTTGAGGGGAGAGATCGCCGTTTGCACATTTGCCTTCTCCGCCGCCTCTGTGACATCCTTTAAAGTGACATCTAAGGCGCTCAACTTATTCGGGTCTACCAGTACTTGATACTGACGGACATCCCCACCAAAAATCACAACTTGAGCAATTCCAGGAACAGCTAACAGACGGTTTTTGACTTGCCAGTCTACAATCCGCCGCACCTCCATCAGGTCGATTTTGGATTGGGTTGCCTCTCTGGCATTCTGCTGCTCTACTGTGAACGCATATTTGACGATTTCGCCGATGGGAGAACTGGTCGGGGTAATTTGGGGTGTTAAAACGCTACTGGGAAGCTGACCTTGAGCTTGCTGCAAGCGTTCGGTGACAAGCTGACGGGCGCGATAAATGTCGGTGCCCCAGTTAAAGGTCATTCTGATCACCGAAATGCCCACGGCTGAGGACGATCGCACCGTTTCTGCGCCAGGAGTGCCGTTCATGGCGCTTTCAATGGGACGGGTCACGAGCGCTTCTACTTCTTCCGGTGCCAGCCCCGGTGCTTCGGTTTGAATTTCCACCTGCGGTGGCGCAAACGATGGAAACACATCCAGCGGCATTTGGGTAATCACGCGAATGCCCCAAAGGCTAATCAGAAGCGAAGCAATGACCACGAGCCAGCGTTGGGCGATCGACCATTTAACAAGCGTGTTGAGCCAATTAAACATTGCTGTGCTCCTTTGTCATACTCAAGCTGGAAACCTTGCCACTTCTGGCTTTACTCCCTCGCTGCTGCGGGAACAGGTACTTACCAAAGCGGGCATAGAGAGCCGGTAACACAATCAAGGTCAGGGCTGTGGAAGTGACAAGTCCACCCAACACAACGATCGACAGAGGTTGCAGAATTTCCTTTCCGGCTCCACCGGCAATGACTAATGGCGCTAACCCCAAGGCTGAAGTAAAGGCAGTCATTAAAATGGCATTCAGCCGTTCCATGGAGCCTTTGACGAGTAAATCTTGCAGTAGCATGCCTTCGGCAAACTTGGTGTTGTAGTTGTCTACTAGGAGCAAGCCATTCCGGGTCGCAACGCCAAATAAGGTGACAAATCCCACCAGCGAAGCAATCGATAAGATGCCTCCTGTGAGTGCCACTGCGATCGCACCTCCGACTAATGCCAGAGGCAAATTAATCATGATCATCGCGGTGGAGGGGATGGATTTGACGGACAGATACATGATGACGGTGATGACGACAAAGGCGATCGCACTATAGAGCAAGATGCTTTGGGTGGATCGTTCTTCAGCCTCAAACTGTCCACCATATTGAATGAAGTACCCTGATGGCAGTTGGACTTGCTGTTTGACTTTCGCCTGAATTTCATTGACAACCGACCGCAAATCTCGCCCACTCACGTTGGCAGACACTGCCAGCAAACGAGAGACGTTTTCTCGACTAATCGTGTTTGGACCTGTCGCCTCTCGGATTTGTGCCACCTGTGCCAAGGGAACTTTCTGGCCGTTGGGAGTATCAACTAACAGGTTGGCGATCGTGGTTGCACTATTGCGAGCTTCTGGCTGCAACCAGACCAGCAGATCAAAGGTTTGCTGTTGTTCTAGCACCTGCGATACAACCCGCCCATTCAGAGCTGTTTGAATCGTTTTGGCTAGTTCTCCGACGGTCAAACCGTAACGACTGGCCGCCACACGATCAAAAATGATTTGGACTTGAGGCACAGGAACCTGGAGTTCTGGTTGTAAATCCACAATCCCATTCACAGATTGCATGGCAGTGGTGACTTCTGCTCCGATATGACGCAGTTCTGCCAAGTCAGGCCCAAACACCTTGACGGCGATCGCGCTCCGCACTCCCGACAGTACTTCATCCATGCGGTGAGAAATAAAACCACCAATATTGGGTGCCACCCCTGGTAATCTGGAAAACTCCTGTCGCAATTTGGCAATACTGCCTTTGCGGTCTTGCATACCTGCTTCGCTCAGTTCCACATCCAGATGGGCACCATTCACG
The DNA here is from genome assembly GCF_000775285.1 of Neosynechococcus sphagnicola sy1. Classification (NCBI taxonomy): domain Bacteria; kingdom Bacillati; phylum Cyanobacteriota; class Cyanophyceae; order Neosynechococcales; family Neosynechococcaceae; genus Neosynechococcus; species Neosynechococcus sphagnicola. Next base: position 38,068 of record NZ_JJML01000021.1, read on the forward strand.
CCCGCCGCATCCGCATCTCCGGGTGCTCGTCCCGATCTCATCTGCACATGTTGAAAGCGCTTGTCACCCTTTAAGGCATCCTGCATCACAAACCCAGCAGCGTTTGTGGATTCAAGAGAGACACCCGGATAGAGCATCATGGCATTGACCAGCGATCGCTCCTGAAACTCTGGGAGAAAGATGCGTCCAAAGGAGGGCACGATGATCAGGGTGGCAATGAGCATGGCAGCGGATGCCGCTAAGATAATGCCAGAACGCTGCATCGAGAAATTTAACCAGGGCAGATAAAGCCGCTTGAAGAAACGTGCCACCCAGGGTTCCGTTTCTGGCAGATGACCCTGGGGAAGCAAAATTGCACAAAGGGCTGGAGTGATGGTGAGAGCCGTCAAACTAGAGGCAATGACGGCTGCCATGTAACCGAGTCCCATGGGGATGAAGATGCTACCTTCAACCCCACTGAGGGCAAAAATCGGGGCAAAGACGACGATCGTAATCACAGTTGCCCCAAACACAGAATCCCGCACTTCCTGACAGCCGTCATACACGACTTCTAATAACGGGCGAGGATGAGCAGAATGTTTATTTTCTCGTAGGGAACGATAGACGTTTTCGGCATCGACGATCGCATCGTCTACCGCAGAACCGATGGCTACAGCCAGCCCGCCTAAGGTCATGGTGTTCAACCCCTGCCCCATCCAATTGAGCATTGCCACTCCAATCAACAGTGACAATGGCAGAGCAACCAAACAAATCATCAGGTTGCGCCAGTTCATTAAAAATGGAATCAGGATCAGTGCAACGATAATGCTGCCTTCCACTAAAGCCTCGCGAACATTCTCGATCGACGCATCAATGTAGTCTTCTTGACGGAAGGTCACGGTTGTTGCGACATCTTTGGGCAGCCCTGTTTTAACCTCTTCCAGCGCGGCTTCAATAGCCCGAGTCACTGTTGGGGTATCTGCTTGAGGTTGTTTGTTAATGAGTAGAACGATCGCGGCTTTGCCGTCTAGACTGCCATCCCCTCGTTTAATCGCGGCTCCAATTTTTATGTCAGCCACATCAGCCAGCCGAACAGGTTTGCCGTCTCGTGCTGTAATGACCGAATGCCCCAAATCTGCGATCGATTCAATACGCCCCACACCCCGAATTAAACGTTCGCGATCGGGGGTAATTAAGAAGCCCCCTGGTGCATTCACGTTGGCAGCTTCCACTGCTTCTGTAACTTGCTGTAATGTGACATTAAAGGCTTGTAGCTTGGCCGGATTAACGAGAACTTGATACTGCCAGACATCTCCCCCATAAGCCACCACCTGAGCCACACCCGGAACCGCTAACAGACGGTTCGTGATTTGCCAGTCCACCATCCGCCGCAAATCCATCAAGGAAGTACTGCCCACAGTCTTCTGATCTCCGACCGTCAGCCCAACCATCAAAACGGTACTAATGGGTGAGGTAATGGGTGAAAGTTGAGGCGTTTCAACCCCTTCAGGTAGCTTACTCCGCGCCTGCTGCAAGCGTTCCGTTACCAGTTGGCGTGCTCGATAAATCTCTGTATCCCATCTGAAAATTACTTTGACGACGGACAACCCAGCCGCCGAGGACGATCTCACGGTCGTGACTCCTGGCGTGCCGTTAATGCCGCTCTCAATGGGTAGGGTGACCAGGGATTCAACTTCTTCCGGTGCCAGTCCTGGGGCTTCGGTTTGAATCTCAACTTGTGGGGGAGCGAAACTGGGGAAGACATCCAGTGGCATTTGGCTGACAGCTTGGAGTATCCAGACGGTCAAAATCAAGGCACCAGAAATCACCAACCAGCGACGGGCGATCGCCCATTTAATAATGGCATCAAGCATGACTATTCACCTTAATGCGGTTGATGAGGAGATCGGGATTCAGCTTCCAATGAATCGTGTTGGGCTGAAGCCTCGATCGAACTGTGATGGGCTGTTAGGTTGGCAGAAGAGCCATTGGAGTCGGTTTTGCCCATCGAACCCATTCCCAGTCCTCAGCGAGATCAAGACTTTCCGATGCCGACGGTTAGCCCAGTATGTTCCAGCCCAGAAGGTGCCAGAGGCAATTACTCCCCCAGTGGGAATCGCAATCCACCACAGTAACTGCCCATTCTGACTCACTGTAGCGGTTGGAGTTGTTGCCCCATGATCATCTTCCGGCTTCGCTCCACCTCTGAGCGACTGGGCATAGAGTTGAGTGGCTCGCTGAGTTACAACCATATCCCCATCAAACAATCCATCTTTGACTTCGACAAATTCGCCCGACTCCCTGCCGAGGGTGATATCAGAGGGCTGGAACGCACTGCCATTTTGGACAAAGACGATCGTCTTTTTGTCGTTCGTTTCTACCAGTGCCGATTTAGGAATCGCTAAAACGGCAGCAGGTGTCCGATCTGTCAACACTTCCAAATCCACAAACATCCCTGGTTTCAGTGATCCATTGGGATTATCCAACTCCGCTTTGATCGGCACCACACGGGTTTCCCCTTCCACCACTGCGCCAATCACGCCGATGCGCCCTTTGAATACCTTTTCATTGGCGTTCACTCGTACGCCTTGCCCTGTTTGCACGCGATCGAGGTCTTTCTCATAAATATTTCCTGACACTTGCACAATGCGGCTATTGACGATTGACATCACTTTTTTGCCGGCATCTTGACCCGATTCGCCTTGCGTCGTCTCCCGATCAGTAACCACGCCTGCGATCGGAGCCGTTAAGGTGATGGTGCCATCGGCATTGGGGCTAGCGCCCAGTTGCCGCAGGCGCGCTTGATAAGTCTCACCGCTCAGAGACACCTTTGCCTGAGCGACCGATACCGCAGAATGGGCACGTTGCAGTTGCGCCTGCGCTTGAGCGATCTCCAGGGCACTTTCCGCTTTTGATAAGGTTGCCTTTGCCTCTGCCAGCTTGGTCTCCGATTCCAAAAAAGTGCGGCGGGGAATGGCTCCCTGCATCATCAGTTCCCGGTCTTTGTCGTAACGCTCTTGTGCGAAGCTGACTTCGGTGCGAGCTGCCTTAATGCCTGCTGCAACGATCGTGCGTTGTTGGGTCAGATTTTGCTGCGCCAAGCGCAAATCAGCGTCGGCTTGCTGCACCGATCCGATCGCATCAGCCCGACGATCCAGTGCGGTGGTGCGTAAGTCAGCTAACTCTGGTGTGGTCATGACTGCTACAGGCTGCCCTGCCTTAACGCGATCGCCCGGATTCACCAGCAGCTTAATCACCGTGCCCGTTACCGGCGTTGTGACTTCGACTTGCTGGTTGGGTAGTGCCTCAATCTTGCCAGTCGTTTTGATGCCAAACGCTAACCGCTGACGAGCCACAGGCTCCACCTTCAAGCCCATGCGTTTTGCCGTCTCTGCATCAACCTGAACTGCTCCCGCCGCTTGAGTCGCTTGACCACCGAACTCATTGCCATGTCCCCCATGAGCCATGCTTCGGAAGGGCAGGGTGAGTAGTAACAGGCTGAGGAGACTTCCAAAGAGGCGACGAACGATCGTGGGAGAGCAGAACTGCTTTCGAGTCCGAGTCATCGGGGGATTCCTTGATGAGGGCAGTGATCTAATCGTGATGGTGCGAACCAATGCAAGCAAAAGGCCAATGGTAGCCTCTCTACTGCTTGTACCAGGCTTGTTGCCACTGTTTCATCTGATTGATTTCGGTTGTCTGAGAACGAATAATGTCCCGCGCCAGTGTTTGAATTTCAGGCCGCTTCGACTTCTGCAAGGCATCCTTTGCCATTACCACGGCACCCTCATGGTGGGGAATCATGGCATCCATGAAGCGGAGGTCAAATTCTGCGTCGGCTGCGCCTAAATCCATGGTCATCATCATGCTTGCCCGTTGTTCTTGGGACATCGGCATCGCGTGGCCCATTTGGGCGTTATAAGCAATCGGAATTGAACTGACTGTCGAGTACCACGCTTGACGCCACCGCTGCATCTGAACAATTTCTTTGTCCTGAGCTTTAATGATCGCCGCTGCCAACTTGAGAATTTCGGGTCGTCGAGATTTCTGTTGCGCTTGTATTGCCATCTCCACGCCTCCTTGATGGTGGGGAATCATGGCATCAATGAAGCGGAGGTCAAATTCTGCATCCCCTGGCCCTAAGTCCATACCCATCGTGTGGTTCATGCTACCCATATTGCCGTGATCCATCAATGGGTTTCCGGCGATGGTTGCGGTCGGGCTAGGGGTTTGCCGCTGAAAAATTCCTTGATTTTTGGCAGAGTTAGCGGGCATTGCAAGTCCACAGGCAGTGACAGCTAACGCTATGAACCCCAAAAGCTTTAGTTTTAAAGCAATTCGCTTCATAATTTTATCCTAAGCACTGATAAGAGGACGAACTAACTGATTCTCAAGGCTCTAGCGAACTCGAGCATCAAGCCCATCAAGATCAGAAATGACACCTGATGTAGCCCATTTTTTGGGTATTTCATCAACTTGAGTGTTTCACATAAAAATAAAATCAGGATGAAATGTCTTTCCTTCAATGCTCATCCCACTAACTGATTGACTGACAGAACTCAATCCGCCCTCACCCCAACCCCTCTCCCAGAGCGGGAGAGGGGCTTTTGAACCAGTTCTGGGTCTGAAGTCCCTTCTCCCCTTGTGGGAGAAGGGACTTAGGGATGAGGGGAAAAGATCTGTCAGTCAAGCAATCCCACTAAGGTGAAAGTTTACTGAAGCCAGATTCTAGGGCTGATGGCGATCGTCCATTAGAATTTAGATTGCAATTGTGCCTGTTCCTGGGACGTAGACTTCTCCCATCCATCCACAGCATGAAGGCAACCATGGTAGAGCGTAAAGTCGCTATCTTTGCATCCTTGCCGGACTATGCCCCGGTGCAACAGCTGCTGAGAATCCTGGCGAATTCCTCAGAATCCTTTCAGGTCAAAGGAATTCGCTATCTCAACCCTGCAACCACCCTCAGCCACTTCCAGACTGCCGATTGGGTGCAAATGGATTGGATGGCGGTTCAGGACAGCACTCAACACCTGCAAGGATATGAGGCAGCACTGTTATTTATCCAACCCACGGATTTGGCGCAGACCCTGGCGCTGACTCGGGGATTTGTAGCGGTGACAAACCAAATGGGCATCGAAAAACTGGGCTGGATTGCTCCTGCTGCGGCTGGCGACAGTGAGGTGGGCAGACAGTTAAAGGAGGCTGAAGCTTCCATCGGTGCTGTGCCCAAAGAAACGCTACGGTTGCACCATGCACCCCTATTTTCAGAATTACTCCGGCACAAATCAGAGATCAAGTTTCGCCGCACCCTTTCTTTACCCCTGGATCATCGCCCCTTGCCCTGGCTTGCTCCTGAAGCGATCGCTGCTGCGTGTTACCAATGGTTATCTAACCAAGGGCCTGTGCCGTCCTTGTTGGTGGGGCCGGCTCCCTTAACAGGAGCGGATATCGCTGCTACCCTCTCGGAGGTGCTACATCAGACGGTAAATGGTCGCACCTTTGCCCAACGTCGCTTTACCAGTATTGACCTCGATGGGAGTGGGCAGCTAGACCTTCAGGAGTTGATGCCTTACCTGATCCAGATTGGCTGTAGCCGAGAGGAAGCCGAGGAAATACTGCAAAAGGCGGACACCAATGCAGATGGGCGGCTTGACTACACAGAATTTATCGAGAAACTGGAAGACCGTCTGGCAACTGTGCTGACGGAGGTTCCCACCACCGTGGAATTTGTCCCCCTCTCTCCCTCAGCTGGTCTGCATGATTCCATGGCCAAGGGCATGACGGAGTCGGCAGCCCGAGCTTGGATGGAACTGCTAGTGTCCCTCAACGTCGAAGGCATGCCGCAGCCTCCCCAGGAAACCCTAGATCGGTGGGAGTTGGGCAACCTCTCTTTGGCCGATTGGGCATCGCAATATGCCCTGGATTGGATCAATGTGCATGTCTTGCCGGGATACGGCATTACCATGGGTCAAGAAGGGCTCCTGGAGGGTCGGCCAGCGTTATTTTCTCGGATTTTACATATCGATGGTCGCCGCCTGCTCAGTCAGCGCACCTTGGATTTTCAAATTGTGGAAATTCACTGGGCGGATGTCGACCCTGCGTCGGTGCAAATTGTCCACGCCCCGGCTCAGGATCGGGGGCAACGGGCACTGCACCTGTGCAACGGCCACCTTGTGGGGGTATCAGTGCGTGGGCTCTGGAGTGGGCTGCGCTTAGCCAGTCTGCTGTTATTGAGTCAACAGCCTCTACCCCCGCTGGCAAGTTGCCTTGTTTCGAGAACTGGGGGAACTGCAAATTGAAAACACTGCCATTGGAGCCCCCGACGATATTGTCTGCAATTGCACCCAAACAACCTGTGCTCGGCTGCAAGCTCTGATGGGTCAGGGATGTACGACTCTGGAGCAGTTAGCCGATCGCACCCATGTAACGATGGTGTGTGGGGGCTGCAAACCTCTGATTGAAGAGCTTTTGGGTTCTGCGAGTTTAGCCGTAGCGGAACTGGTCAAGAAAGAGTCCTTGGGATTGGGGATCACCCGCTTCCAATTTCGTCCAGTTAACCAGCCGGTGACTGCTTCCTTGCCGGGGCAGCATATTTTGTTGCAGGGACGCATCCACAATCATTGGGTCACCCGTGCCTATACCTTAACCTCCCCCGCTGCCCAAACTGACGCCTATGAGATTACGGTCAAGCGCGAGGAAACGGGGGAATTTTCTCGCTGGTTGTGCGATCGCGCCGATGAGGAATCTCTGTTTCGGATTTCAGAGCCTCAGGGTGAGTTTGTTCTGGAGGAGAGGTTCCCAGCAGTGGTCTTCTTCGCGGGCGGCATTGGAGTTACCCCAGCGATCGCCATGATGCGCACCCTAGCCCAGCGAGGCGATAACCGTACCTTTCACCTTGACTGGTCGGCTCCTTACCCTGAATCCTTTGTGTTTCAGCCCGAATTAGAGCAGTTGACGGCACAACACCCGCAGTTGAGGATCACCCTGCGGCCGACTCGACGGGTGGGAAAACTTCAGCCAGCAGACCTTCAACAACACTATCGTCCCAGTCCTGGAACCATCGCCATGCTCTGCGGCCCCGAGAGTTTCATGGCAGCGATCCAGGAGGCTCTCTTGCAGGCTGGGTGGACAGCGGCGGCAATTCGGCAGGAACGCTTCGGCTCCCACCTGAACCAAGACGGAACGGTGCAAAAAAACGCCCCGTGAAGCCTGTGATTCAGTTAGCAAGCGGCATTATCCCCATCGAGCAGGATGGGTTTGAGGTGCAACCCATTGGTTCAATCAAGGCTGAAGCCGAAGTTTTTCTCAAACAGTGCTACATCGATGAAGGCATTGCCCCAATTTTTCCCTATCGCTGGGAAGACGTGGAGGAAGAAATTGCGGAGACGGGCACCTATCAGCAAACTTACGATGAGTTGGTCTATGGAGCCAAGCTAGCATGGCGCAACAGCAATCGTTGTTTAGGGCGTAACTTCTGGCACAATTTGCATGTTCGGGATATGCGGCATCTGGAAACAGAAGTTGAAATGTTCCAAGCGATTCTGGAACATATACAATTTGCCACCAATGGTGGGGAGATCCGCGCTACCATTACCATCTTCAAGCCAGATGGCAGACGCTTCTGGAATCCGCAATATTTTCAGTACGCTGGCTATCGCCAACCCGATCGCTCGATCTTAGGAGATCCGGGCAATGTGGAGTTGACGGATCAAGCAATGAGACTGGGCTGGCACCCAGAATCCCAGACCCGCTTTGACTACCTGCCGCTGATCATTCAGCTTCCAGGACAGGAACCCCGGTGGTTTGAGATTCCCCCACAGCTAATTCTGGAAGTGCCACTGACCCATCCCCGCTATGACTGGTTCGGAGACTTGCGGCTGAAATGGTATGGCTTACCGGCAGTGTCGAATATGGTCTTTGATGTCGGCGGCATTCAATATACAGCTGCACCCTTTAATGGGTTTTATATGGGGGCTGAGATTGGGGCTCGCAACTTTGGGGATCATCATCGTTACAACATGCTCCCGGTGATCGCGGAGCGGATGGGCTTAGATTGCAGCCAAAATAGTACCCTTTGGCGAGATCTCGCCCTAGTGGAGTTGAATATTGCAGTGCTCTTTTCCTATCACCAGCAGGAGGTGAGACTACTCGATCACCATACCCTCACCGAATCCTTTATGCAGTTTGCCGACAGTGAGCACCAGGCAGGCCGTCTTGTCCAAGCTGATTGGGGCTGTTTGGTTCCCCCCCTCTCGGCTTCAACCACACCGGTGTTCCACACTCAGTTTGACGGCAATCGCATCCTGAAACCGAACTTTTTCTATGCCCCCTTACCTTGGCAACGGGTAGCCCAGTCCCCTGGGTGTCCTTTTCATCACGAATGGCCAGATTGAGGTTGCAAGTCAGTTTCCGTGAATCAGTTCGTAACGCCCATAATGGGCAGAAGTTACGGGGGTTCCGGATTGCTGACTTAACCAAGCCCACAGTTGATCTCCCCAGGAAAAGTGCCACCATTCCTGGGGATGGCGTTGAAAGCCAGCGGCAATCATCACCCGTGCCAGCAATTGGCGGTGGTGGTGGTATTGACGCTCTAGGGGGCGATCGCTGATCTGAAAGTAATCGGGGTAGGAACGGGGGGAACATTCATCAATGGGAGACCCCATGTCGACGACCTGCCCGGTGCCATCCACCAAAGTCAAATCCAGGGCCGCTCCGGTGCTATGGGGGGGAGGCATCGTTGGATCAAGACTCGGCGGTGCCCAGAATGTGTAGACTTGCTCTCGCAAGGTTTGCTGCTGGTCAGGTGTTAAGGCAGCCACCGTCAACCCTTGCGATCGCGCCAAGTCAGCCAAGGTTTGATCAACCATAAACTGTTGCACCGCAACCGGGCGATAGGCATCAAAGATTTGCAGCCGCCAACCTGGATAGTCCTGCTGGAGAGCTTCCTGGGCTGCCAGCAACTGGGTCACTACCCGCTGCCGTAAAAAATAGGGAGATTGCTCACCGTAGGGTGCCCCCAACACTTGATAAGGATGGGGGGACACCACGGCAAATAAATCAGGGAGAATCGCTATCATCGGTTCCCCGCACTCCTCAATGGGAACTTTTTGATAGGGTTTCATCCCCTAGCCCCAACTGCGGCGATGGTCAAAGCTCCTAGGCCATCCATTCGGTGTGGAAGAACTTGCCACGAGGTTGATCCGTGCGCTCATAGGTGTGGGCACCAAAGTAATCTCGCTGTGCTTGGGTGAGGTTCTGGGGCAGGCGATCGCGACGGTAGCTGTCGAAGTAATCCAGGGAGGCACTAAAGGCCGGGACCGGAATTCCTAGGTAGGCTGCTTGGGCGATCACTTCCCGCCAAGCCCCCTGGCGATCGAGAATGGTTTGCTTAAACTCAGGAGCCAAGAGCAGGTTTGCCAGATGAGGATTCTCATCAAAGGCGTGCTTGATCTTGTTTAAGAAGCCAGCCCGAATAATACACCCCCCTTTCCAGATGCGGGCACATTCACCCAAATTTAGATTGAAGTCATACAACTTAGAAGCCGCACTTAACAACGCCATCCCTTGGGCATAGGAACACATTTTGGAGCAGTAGAGGGCATCCCGAACTTGGGTAATAAAGGCTTTTGAGTCGCCGTTAAACGTTGTCCCAGGCCCCGTCAGAGTTTGAGACGCGGCCACCCGCTCTTCTTTAATCGAGGACATAATCCGGGCGTTCACCGCCGCCGTGATCGTGGGGATGGCAACCCCCAGATCCAGGGCATCAGTCACCGTCCAACGGCCCGTCCCCTTTTGTCCCGCGGCATCCAGAATCAGATCAACCAGGGGGATGCCCGTTGGGGGATCCATGACCTTGAAGATATCAGCGGTGATTTCAATCAAATAGGAATTGAGTTCATCCGTGGTATTCCACTCCGCAAAGACTTCGTGGAGTTGAGAACTCGTCAGCCCCAAAACATTGTTCAACAGGTCATAGGCTTCAGCAATCAACTGCATGTCACCGTATTCAATGCCGTTGTGTACCATTTTGACGTAGTGACCGGCTCCCCCTGGGCCGACATAGGTCACACAGGGGCCGTCATCGACCTGCGCCGCTATCTTGGTGAGAATGGGTTCCAGGGCTTCGTAGGCAACCTTGGTTCCTCCGGGCATGAGGCTGGGGCCGTTCAGTGCCCCTTCTTCGCCGCCGCTGACACCCATGCCAATAAAGGTAAACTGAGCCGACTCCAGATCGTGAGCCCGACGAGCGGTATCGGTGTAGAGAGAGTTGCCACCGTCAATCAGAATGTCACCCTCATCCAGCAGGGGTTTCAATTGCTCAATCATGGCATCCACGGGGGCTCCAGCTTTCACCATGATCAGGATTTTCCGGGGCCGCTCTAGGGAGGCGACAAAATCTTGAATGGAATAAGCTGCATAGACTTGCTTGCCCTGGGCGCGTTCGGCCATAAAGGCATCGGTTTTTTCGGGAGAGCGGTTATACACGGAGATGGGGAACCCATTGCGCTCGACGTTGAGCGCCAGATTTTCGCCCATGACTGCTAGACCGATTACACCAAAGCTTTGTTGTGCCATAGGATTTCTGCTCACTCTGCAAGAATGCGGGGGGCTGCATGTTCCTTTACAGAGTAGCCCGATCCTCCAAAATCGAGCTGGAAAATTAGATTAAGAGTGCCTAACCACCCTTGGCTAGGGACGACCAGTACGATCCAAGGCAGAGAAAGCGTCTTGGTTAGACAGCCCCAACCAGGGATCGGAGCTGGGGGTTAGAAACAGTTGGGCGTAAATCCGCTCGTTGAGGGCAGTTAAGTCTTGGAGCGGCACCTTCACAAACCACTGATGGATCTGGGTGTGCAGCAAGTATTCATTGCGTACCGTATCCACGGCCATTGCAGTTTCAAACTGCCGCAGGATCGGCGTCAAGGGATCGGTGGTGGTTCCGGTTGGCTGAGATGGGGGCAGCTTCCGTCGCATCAGGGCTTGACTTTGACGATCGAGGTGGGCATCGGTGCCATGGAGGCGGGCGATCGCCAACCAGGTCGCCTCATCTGTCACCGTTACTCGGGGGGCTGGAACTGGGGGTGATTGCAGATAGTAAAGGTGTTTCAACCCGTGCTTTAGCATAGGCAATGGGGGCAGCGGCGATCGCCGTTGGTGGGGTAGTTTGGCGGATGGGCGTACCCACGAGGCGGGGCGGATTGGGAATCCCCAGTTGGGCGAGGTCCGTTGCCCATTGATTTTGGATCGTAGCCAGTTGGGCTTGATGGAATTGGCCTAAAGCCGTCACCCGATCTGCTGCGCTCAGAGACTGAAGGTGCTGTACCAGTTGTTCAGCCCGTTGCAGATGGCGCAAAAAAGCTTGGGGGCCGTAGAGTCCCGGTAGGGCATCCACGGGGTTACCATCGGAGTCCAGAATGTAATGAATACTGTTGCCAGTGAGGGTGCGCTCTAGTTTGCGGCCATCGCCAAAATCAATGGTGACTTTGGGAACCGGGCGCAGGGACTGCCAGTGGAGAATAAAGCGATCGCGCAGGAGTTGAGCCACCTGCACATTGGGATACAATGCCACCCGAAAAAAGCGGCTATTGGCACAACTCAAGTCTGCATCCAGTTGACCCAAGAGCCGCAGGGAGAGGATGGGTTTACCACTCGCCTGCGCCGCTGCCCGTGCCTGGGCAAAATCGGTATACCAGAACAGCCGAGAAGCCTCACAATCTCGCTGTTGGCAAATAGCATCTAAAACCCTGAGCAGGTGAGGGTTGTGGGTTGCGAGTTCTCCGCCATAAACCTGGAGAAATGCTGTTAATCCCGTCGCACCTTGGGCACGTAATTGGGCGATCGCTCCCTCTGACTCCGCCACAGTTTCAGAGAGGGTCTGACGTACCCGCTGGACATTGGTAGATTCAGCGTTGACGGACTGCGACCCCAAGAGCACTGTCAGCAGCATCAAGATGGTCGTTGGCAGCGGATGCATCTTCATCGCCCAGCCCCTGAATTCAGATTATGGATCAAAGATAGCTTGCCAGTCCGGCATCGGACAGTAGCGACGCCCAATCTCTCTGGCTACAGCCGGGACAGGAGCGACTTACTGAGTTGATCTTGGCTAGCTCGCAGCAACAGGCGCTGCTCCGCACGGGCGATCGCTCGATACGTACTGGCGACCGCGTTGACATCAACGGAGATGGCGGTAATTCCCCCAGCAATCAGCGCATCAATCAACTCCGGAGATTGCGCCGGGGCATGACCACAGATGGAGCAGGGAATCCCTAACTGTTGTGCCTGCTGGATCAGGTGAGCGATCGCTTGCATCACCACAGGGTGGCGCTCATTGAACGCAGCGGCCAATTGGGGATGGTCGCGATCGACCCCCAGGAGCAGTTGAATCAAGTCATTGGTGCCAATGGCAATTCCCTGCACTCCAGCTCGCACGTACTCCGGCAGCAGAAACAACACCGACGGCACTTCTGCCATGATCCACAGTTGTAGCGATCGCTGCTGGGTGAGGCCGATCTGTTCTAGACGTTGACGACAGAAGATAAATTCCTCAACGGTGCGGACAAAGGGCAGCAGTAAATGCAGATTCTGGTAGCCCGCCTGGCACACTCGCTGCACCGCCGCTAGCTCCAGATCAAACCAGGAGACGTCTTGTTGATAGCTAAAGGTTCCCCGCATTCCTAACATCGGGTGACCAATGGCGGTGGGAGCACCCACTAAGCTTTGCAGTTCGTGGGCGCGAAAGTCCAGGGAACGATACCAGACAGGACGGGGCTGAAAGGCACTGACAAACTGCGTCAGACAATCGGCCATCCGCTCAATCAATTCCTCACGACGTCCCTGTTGCAACCAAACCAGGGGGTGTTGACGCTCCAACACCTCTAGCAGCATAAACTCCGACCGGAGCAGACCGATGCCATCCACAGGCATGGTGAGGGCACGGGCTAGGGCCTCCGGCTGGCTGAGGTTGACCCAGAGTTGGGTAGCAATCAGCGGCAGGGTGGATACCAGATCCACGGCATCGTTGGGAACCATTACTATCTCCTCGAAAGCATGGGGTAGAGTTTGGCTCTGGGGAGGAGCGGTCGCTCCTGCATCTGCCGGGATGTCTGGCTGAGGATCAGCTTCTAAGCGGCGAACTTCACCGCGATCACCATCGAGACACAGCCAATCCCCTGACTCAATATCTTGGGTGGCCTCGGTCACCCCCACCACCGCAGGAATACCCAATTCCCTTGCCAGGATTGCACTGTGGCTGGTCATACCGCCCTGTTCCGTGACCACCCCCACGACCTGTCGTAGCAATGGCAACCAATCCGGGGCAATTTGGGGAGCCACTAAGATAGTTCCCGCAGACAACAGGGAGGGCATGACTTGACTCTGGTGGGTAACACTCGCTCTCGCCACCACGCGACCTGCCGCAGCGGCGAGCCCCTGCCACTGTTGGGGGGGCGATCGCCCCCCTAGCCACTGGAGCGGTGGTCTGGAGCGGTGGTTTTGGGGAGAACGAACCCGTGACACTCCGATCCTGCCCCCCTAACCTGGGTGATAGGGCTGTGGTGGGATATGTCCCCATCAATAATAGTTGGGGAGGGGTTGGCTGCCCAGCTACCAGCGTCCACATCAATCGCCAGGGATGATTTTGACCCACCCAGAGGGCCTGCGCCATCTCCACGAGTTGTTCCAGATAGGGGGACTGAAGGGCATATTGACTTTGCTGAGCCTCACTAAGCTGGTAAATGTGCAGTCCCTGAGGGGAGGGGGTGTTTGGTAGGTCGGGCGGTTGGGAGTGCACCATTGCCAGTTCGTAGGCGATGGGTTTGTGCCCCAATTGCTGCGACTCCACCCCTCCCTGAGGGTTAAAGTGATATCGGTCGGGAATTACCTCGCCCCAAGCGATCGCGAGTTCTAATCCCCAGGTTCCGTGGATGGTTAAACCTCTCCCATCCACCCAGGCAGACCCAGCCGCAAGGGTTGGTAGCAAGGGTTGAACCAAAATTGCCAGATGAATTTGTTGCATCTGGGTTTGAGTCCGCTGCCAGTAGAGGAGGCACCGAGCCCGAAATAGCTCCGCCCACACCCGTTTGATGGCCAGGGCGATTGCCATCGGTTCCAAGGCACAGACCTGGGGTGCCAAAAGTTCGCAAATCTGAAGGCCAAGGGTGGCATCCACATCCGGGAGGGTCAAGGAAGGTTGCAGCAGCAGCGCCGCGGTCGGCATTGCTTCAGCCTCCGCCATCAAGGTCTGGCTCCAGAACTCCATCAAGGGAGCTGCGGTGATTTCTTGACGCATCCGCTGCGCGATCGCCTGTAGTTGGCGGGAATTATTTACATCTAAATGTAAGGAAGAATCTGGGAGATCGGCAAAGAGTGGTTCGATCCAGTGACTGGTGGCCAAAAACTCCCGGAAGGCAGTTGCGGGCACAATCCATCCCGGCACCACTGGATAGCCCTGCTGTTTTACCTGGCTAAGATAGTATGCATGATCTCCAATTAGCAGGTGATCTTGGGGTTGAACTTGGTCAAGCCGATACAGCAAATCCACAGTCAACTTGTAAAAGAAAGGTTTAGCTGCATCCTACGACAGACTGAATCCCCCCGCTCACTTTACTGGGAATGATTGCCCAGCAAGGTGAAGGATTTCTCCTGGACTCGATTCTTGACAGTCTAGGGCTAGAAACTGCTACTATAGTAACCGTTCAGTTGTTGGGGCGTAGCCAAGTGGTAAGGCAGCGGGTTTTGGTCCCGCCATCCCTAGGTTCGAATCCTAGCGCCCCAGTTCTTTGATTGAAATTCCGTGAGTTGCCCTCTCAATGGGGCTAAGGTTGATTTTCTAGGGTGTTTTCCAGAAACCGCCAGACAGGTTTTTGGTTTCCTGGACTCTATTTCTACGTTCAGCATCCTGTCAAGGGGACAGGGTATGGGGATATTTAAACTACGGTATCCCGATGCTTTTTTATATATTTAACCTGAGAATCCGCTGTAATCTCGAAAAAATGCGTAGCCATAAAGACAAAATACGGTATCTTGATGTGTATACTGTATTTTAATGGGCAAGGGTTAACGTTGTGCCCGGCTGACATCTGACTGAAGAGTTCCTCTGCAAGGGGGACTGACCTTGGCTCCCTTGCTTTTCCCATTGCAACCGACGGTTTTATATGTCTCCATCGACTCCACTCAATTCCCCAAAGGCTTCTCGGCTGCAAGCCCAAGAACGCTGGCTGGCTAAATTTACCTGGCCATGGCGCATTACCTGGGGATACCTCACTTTCATGCTCCTCCTCCCCTTAGCAGCCATGCTGCTGAAAGCCAGTACTGAAGGTTGGGATAAGTTCTGGGAAATCGCAACGGATCCCGTGGCCCTATCAACCTATGACGTTACCTTTGTCACCTCCCTGATTGCCGCCCTGATTAATGGTGTCTTTGGCACACTCCTCGCTTGGATTTTGGTGCGCTATGACTTCCCCTTTAAACGATTGATGGATGCAATTATTGATTTGCCCTTTGCCTTGCCCACCGCCGTTGCAGGTTTAACGCTGGCAACGGTCTACAGCGACAATGGCTGGATTGGCTCCCTCTTGGCTCCCTTAGGGATCAAAGTTGCCTTTACCCGCCTAGGAGTTGGGGTGGCAATGGTATTTATCTCCCTGCCGTTTGTCGTCAGAACCGTGCAACCCGTCCTTTCCGAGATGGAGCGGGAGATTGAAGAAGCCTCTTGGTGTTTAGGCGCCTCCCAGTGGCAAACCTTTTGGCGGGTGATTTTCCCGCCCCTGATGCCAGCGATCTTGACAGGGGTTGCCCTCGGCTTTGCCCGGGCGGTTGGGGAATATGGCTCAACGGTGATTATTGCCTCTAATATTCCCTTTGAAGATTTGATTGCTCCGGTATTAATTTTCCAGCGGTTGGAACAGTATGACTACGCGGGAGCCACAACCATTGGGGTGGTTCTCTTGGGAATTTCGCTTCTGATGCTACTCGTGATTAACCTGTTACAAGCCTGGGGGAGACGATACGATGAGCACTGAATTAAAGGTGGAAACCACAACAGATCGCCCAAAGCAGCAGGGTGAAAAGGTTCAAGCTAATTGGGTGCCTACGATACTCATTGGGGTTGGGGTTCTATATCTCGGAGTTGTGTTATTAATCCCGGCATTAAATGTGTTTGTGCAAGCCTTTCACAAAGGGGTTGGGCCATTTTTCCAAAATCTAACGGAGCCAGATTTCTTGCACGCAGTCAAGTTAACGTTACTACTGGCGTTAATTGCAGTTCCCATCAATACCATCTTTGGATTATGCGCCGCTTGGGCGATCGCCCGTAACCAATTTCCTGGGAAGACGTTTGTCTTAAGCCTGATTGATCTGCCATTCTCGATTTCCCCTGTGGTTGCGGGATTAATGATTGTGTTGCTTTACGGTCGCAATGGTTGGTTTGGCGGGTGGTTGCAAGCCCATGACATCAATATTGTGTTTGCCTTTCCAGGGATGTTGTTGGCAACCGCCTTTGTCAGTATGCCCTTTGTTGCCAGAGAGGTGATCCCTGTTCTAGAAGAAGTGGGTACCGATCAAGAGGAAGCTGCTAAAACCCTGGGGGCAAATGACTGGCAAATTTTTTGGCGAGTTACCGTTCCAAATATTCGTTGGGGGTTACTGTATGGAATTATTCTCACCAATGCCAGAGCCATGGGGGAATTTGGAGCGGTTTCCGTTGTATCGGGCAACATTGCGGGTACAACCCAAAGTCTTCCCCTGTTTGTGGAAGAGTCCTATAAACAATATCAAACTGAAGCGGCCTATTCTGCGTCTGTGCTCCTGGCATTGCTAGCTGTCATTACCTTGGCAATCAAAGAAGTGATTGAACGGCGCACACAGATAAAAACAAAAGTTATGTAAGACTGGAGGTCTATCATGATTGAAGCGGAGCATCCCGATGTAATTATCAACTGGCAACGGTATTCTACCCCCAGGGAATCTATCCTCACTGAGGCACAAGATCAGCGGCCAACACAACAGCGGATTCGGCTGAGAATTGCAGAAGAATATCATCACGAACCCGTGATATCACGCCTGATTTCTGATTACCATCTGACAGTAACAATTACAGCTGCATTATTAGGTGCAAATGCGAGGGGTGATGGCTGGTTTGACTTACTCCTGCAAGGAACATCAGCTCAACTAAAAAACGCACTGATCTATCTAAATGAACTAGACCTAGAACTTTGGCACGAGGGTACTGAAACAGATGGTTGGTGAATTTAAATCTAGCACCCTGACTGAAAGACAGCCCAACCTGTTGGCGGCTGAGCATCGCAAGGTGCATCGTCGATTTGCTCGTCGTTCTTTATTACCTGCTTTACCCTCAAATTTACTATGGAAAATCGAGGTCGGAGTGGTCAGGACACTGACATGGTTAGAAGACGGTACGGTGATCACCTTAGGGTTATGGACGGCTGGAGATATTGTGGGCGATGTCTTATCCAGAATTGACCCCTATCAAATTGAATGTTTGACGGCTGTTGAGGTCGAATTACTCACCGTCGATTATTGGTCACAGGAAATTGGGGGACTGATTTCACATCATCAGCAAACAGAAGAATTAATGTTAATTCGGAGTAGCAAACGAGTTGATGAAATGATCCTTAAGATATTACTATGGCTGGGACAAAAGTTTGGTCGAGCTGTGGAAGAGGGGCGGTTAATTGATCTGCGACTGACTCACCAACATTTGGCTGAACTATTGGGAACTACCCGTGTCACTGTCACGAGGGCATTAAATCAATTTGAACAGGAGGGTCTGATTAAACGTCTTCCAAGCCACCTAATTATTTTGCCAGAGCAGGAAATCTGGTCTTACGAAATTTAAATCAAGACTAAAACTAAGGGGAAAAAATAGGGGAGATATTATTTTAAGACAACCCATAGTGGAAGATCGATCAGGTTTAGTTCGTGAAATAATGCCTCGATGAAACACCTAGAGACTCCTTAAAAAGGGCAAAATTATTTCAATACCACGTTGTTCAAAGAAGAAGAGAGACTTTCTCAGTTTGTCAGAGAGGAAATACATTCAAAACACCCCTAATCGACGAAGCTAATTGGCATTCGCTTTTCCAATCTGATCACCTTACTATAAGGGTTTCAAGCCTACTAATATGCGGTTTGGATGAGTAGTAACTTAACGGTGAGATGACTTTAGATAAAAACAAAAAATGATAGTTACAAATAATCACAACTCACAATGAAAATAATTACCTGTTTAGGAGAAGGACACCTATTATCAAATAGCAAGACTTAAGGGAGATTATAGAGATTAAAGGAGGGGAAATGAGTCATTCCATTAAAGACCAAGAAATCCAGATGACAACCTCTAAAAATCAGGAACTATTGGCCAGGTTAATTTTAAGAGGTGACCAACTTCTAGTCGATTTAAAATATCCACAGGCGGCTACAGCCTATATCGAGGCACTACGAATTGATCCGTCCTCTGCAGTAGTTTACTATAAACTAGGCGAGCTAAGTCTTAAACAGAATCGATGGGAAGAGGCAATCCAGTATTTTAATCAAGCAATTGAGCTACAACCAGATTTATATTGGGCTAAATTCGGCGTAGGACAGGTATTGGCAGAGCAAGGCCATTTAGATCAGGCAATTGAGACTTTTCGTCGGGTAGTCGAGCTACAGCCAAACTTTCTATTTGCTCATTACCATCTTGCTCTGTGTCTCTCGAACTTAGGACTAATTGATGAGG
>NZ_JJML01000022.1 GCF_000775285.1 Neosynechococcus sphagnicola sy1
TTCCGCTTTGCTCAGGCGTGGCGAACTGCTAAACCTCTGATGCCGTAAGGCGTTGAGCACCCAGAACACCTGGTTAATCTCTTGTTTCAGGCTGCTGCTAAACCTCTGATGCCGTAAGGCGTTGAGCACTCAGGATTTTTTGTTTTGCCAAAAGAGCCATGTCCAATTGTCCCCACACACGTGGGGGTGAACCGAAGGGCATGTGTAGCCACCCCACTGCCACTACCTCATTCGGTCACTCGTGATCTCGACAATTGGATGATCTCCACCAGCATTGGCATCCTTCTGAATTCCTTTGCGATCGCGCCAAAGTTTGTAATACAGAATCGGTACTGCCGATCGCGACAGTAACAAGGAGGCCACTTCACCAGCCATGAGCGAGATTGCTAATCCTTGGAAGATGGGGTCAGCGAGGATAATTGCCGATCCGACAAATACAGCGGCAGCAGTTAAAAGCATGGGACGGAACCGCACTGCTCCTGCATCGATGACCGCTTCCTCTAAGGGCATTCCTTCCTTGAGGCGTAACTCGATGAAATCCACCAAGATGATGGAGTTCCGCACCACAATTCCAGCTCCAGCAATGAATCCAATCATGGAAGTCGCAGTAAAAAATGATCCCATTAACCAGTGGGCTGGCATAATACCGATCAGCGAAAAGGGAATGGCGGCCATGATCACCAATGGCGTTGTAAATGACTGAAACCAACCAACAACCAGCGCATAAATCAGCAACAGTACCACCGCAAAGGCAATCCCAAGATCGCGGAAAACCTCATAGGTGACTTGCCATTCACCATCCCATTTGATCCCATAGGTTTCGGTGGTTGGGGGTTGTTCAGTCAGATAAGTCTGAATCTTTGTACCAGTGGTTGGAACAAGTTTGTCGATCTGAGGTTGCAGGTTGAGCATGGCATAGACGGCACTCTCAACTTTGCCAGACACATCGCCCAAGACATAGACAACAGGCTGTAGATTCTTGTGATAAATGCTGGTGTCTGCTGTCGTTGTTGTTGTATTTACCAGGGCACTCAGAGGTACCAAATTTCCATGAATCCCCTTAAGGCTAAGGGATGTTAGATCCTCTAAACTGCTGCGACTTGACTGACTGAACCGCAGATTGATTGACACATCCTCACGGGCATTTTCATCATGTAACAGCCCTACATTTTGACCAGACAGCGCCATTTGCAAGACTTCTGAAATTTGAGCCGGACTGATGCCATTCAACGCGGCTTTTTCGCGATCGATCACCAATCGATAATCCGTTTGAGGCGCTTCCACATACCAGTCCACATCGACGACACCATCAGTTGACTGATACAACTGGCGAATTTTAGTCGCTAGGTCAATTTGGCCATTGTAATCAGGGCCATAAATCTCAGTCACCAGAGTTTGTAAAACTGGAGGGCCAGGAGGAATTTCGGCAACCTGAATTCGGGCATGGTAGCGATCGCTAATTTCCTTGAGCTTGGGACGAATGGCTTTGGCAATCTCATGGCTCTGTCGGTTGCGTTCCCCCTTCGGCAAAAAGTTCACCTGAATATCCGCAACATTGGTTCCTGATCGCAGAAAGTAGTGCCGCACCAAACCATTAAAGTTATAGGGTGAAGAGGTACCCACATAACTTTGATAGTGAAGAACTTCAGGAACCGTAGCGAGATATTGTCCCATTTCCTTCGTCGCTCTGGCGGTCTGCTCCAGGGTCGTGCCCTCTGGCATATTCACTACCACCTGCAACTCACTCTTATTGTCAAAGGGCAGCATTTTCAGAATCACCAGCCGGGAACCGGCCAGTCCACCTACGATTAAGACCAGCGCCATCACCGTCGCCACCAGAAACGTCGTTCCTCGACGGGGGTAATGCACCAAGGGATACATAAAGCGACGATAAAGCTGGCTCAGGGCATCTTCCCCATGATCGTGGGCAGCATGACTAGAGCCGCTGAAAACTTGCACGGTTGCCCAAGGGACAACGATGAAGGCCACCATCGCTGAAAAGATCATGGCAGCAGAGGCACCGAGGGGAATTGGCAGCATATAAGGCCCCATCAATCCCCCGACAAATGCCATGGGGAGAATGGCAGCGATGACCGCCAAGGTTGCCAATATCGTGGGATTACCCACTTCATCCACCGCTTCCAGCACAATCTGTTGCAGGGTGCGACGGCGATTCGTGGATAATTGCAACCGGGTTTTATTGTCTGGCAATTGTAGATGCCGTCCGACGTTTTCCACCACCACGATCGCATCATCCACTAGGATTCCGATGGAGAAGATCAGGGCAAAGAAGGTGACTCGATTCAGCGTGAAGTGATAAAAGACAAAGCTAGCAAGGGTTAATGACAAGGTGACGGGAATTGAGATGGCAACGACCATTGCCTCCTTTTTACCCATCACAAACCACATCAGCAACGTCACAGAACCGACTGCGATCAGCATATGAAACAGTAGTTCGTTAGAACGTTCAGCCGCTATTTCACCGTAGTCTCGGGTCACGGTTAGATGAACATTTTGGGGAAGATAATGGTGTTGAATTTGCTCTAGCTTATGCAGAACCCGATGAGATACCTGAATTGCATTAGCTCCAGCACGTTTGGCGATCGCGATCGTCACCGCTTCGGTTTCCCCTTGCAGGGGTATAGCCTGCCGCGCCCCTTGATCGACGTTCCCTTGTCCAAAAAATACATAACTTGCAGGTTCCTCCGAGCCATCCGTAACGGTTGCGACATCTCGCAAATAAACAGGTTGATTGTTGGCAACTGCAACGACAAGTCCTTTAGCATCTTTCGCAGATCCAATGAAACTCTGGGTTCTCACTAAAAACGAGTGATTATTTTGACTGAAGGCACCACTGGCAAGTTCAGCATTTTGAGCCTGAATTGCTGTTGCTATCTCTAGGGGCGTTAAGCCAAAGGCATTTAATCGAACTGGATCAAGATCGACTCGCAGTTGTCGCTTCTGTCCACCGATCAGGGTCGTTTCGGAAACATCGGGAACTTGCTTAATTTGTTCGTCTAATTGAGCCGCAATCTGCCGTAATTCGGCTCCACTACTCTGCTCTCCCCACAATGTCAGGGTCAGAATCGGTACATCATCAATTGACCTTGACTTAATGAGTGGTTGGGAGACACCGGAAGGAATCTTGTCAAAGTTGGCGTAGAGTTTATTGTAAAGTTTAACCACAGAATCTTCTGTATTCTGCCCAACCAGAAATCGCACAATTACTAGCGATGAGCCGGGACGTGATGTGGAGTAAATATATTCCACGCCGGGCAGTTCTTTAATCAACTTCTCCAGAGGTGCCGTGACCCGCTGTTCCACATCCTTGGCAGAGGCTCCCGGCATTTGCACAAACACATCTGCCATTGGTACCGTGATTTGTGGTTCTTCTTCCCTTGGCAGGATTAGGATGGCACCAATCCCTAATAGCAGTGCCACCAGAATGATCAGTGGCGTTAGTTTTGAGTCAATGAATTTCTTGGCTAAGTTACCTACAAATCCCAATCTGGGGGCATTAGAAGATAGAGATGGATGTTCATGCGGTTGCTTCTGAATCATTTCTTGATCACCCTATTCCTGAATGGTGATCGGTTGTCCGTCGCTGAGTTGCCCAATGTTGGTGCGAATGATGCGATCGCCCGTGATCAATCCTGAAACAATTTCTACCTGTCCATGCTGTTGATGCCCTGTTTTCACCCACCGCAAAACAGCGATCGATTGAGAATTGTTTGTCTTGACGACATAAACCCCTTGTAACTGCCCTCGTTGAATCAGGGCATTCCTAGGAATGAGAATGGTTTCTTGTTGTTCACCTAAAGGCAGAGCAATGCGTCCAAACATTCCTGAAATCAGGTTCTCAGAATCATGGAGCGGAATCTTGATCAGAAAACTACGAGAATTGGGATTGGCTGCTGGAACAATTTGTTGAATGGTGGCGTTGAAAGTTTGACGGACGGCATCCACCCGTACCTTGACCTGTTGACCGACACGGACGAAGCGCAAGTCTGCTTCTGGGACTGAGATTTCTATCTGGAGTCGGTTGGGATTTTCAACTTTCAGCAGTGCCGTTCCAAGCGCTGCCATCTCTCCTTCATAGGCAAGTTTCTCCACTACAACCCCATCAAAGGGTGCGATCACTGTGCCGTAGCTCTCACTCACGGATGCCGAGGCCACCCCAGATTCTGCCCGCTGGACGGCAGCGCGGGACTGGGCGATCGCCGCCTGTGCCTGCCGAATGCCTGCTTCTGTTTGGGCAACTCTTGCCTTGGCTTCCTCCAGGGTGGTATTTGCCTCATCTAGTCGAGATTGGGCAACCGCTCCTTCGCCTTGCAGTTGAGCCATTCGAGACTGGTTGATCGTTGCCAATCGCAGGGCAGCTTGAGCCTCAATTTTTTGGGACTCTAATTGATTTAGGATTGCCTGGGAACGGATGACTTCTGATTGTGCTTGAGCCACCCCTGATTGTGCCTGACTGGTTTGAGCCGTCATATCCATGACATCAATGCGAACCAGACTCTCGCCTTTACGGAAGCGATCGCCAGATTCCAGCGCCAAGTGTGTGATCCGTCCCATCACCCGGGTTGACAGAGTGGCCTGATCAATGGGGCGAATCGTCCCAGAGAGTTCTAGGGTATTGGCAATGAACTGGGAGCGCAGCGTCAGGGTTTCAACCGCAATTGCTGGGGCTAATGGGGCTTCTGGTGCCTGGGGAGAACGGGTAAGTTGCAGCATTCCCCAGGTTCCTCCAGCCAGGATCAATGTTCCTCCCAGCAATAGTCCCCAACGCTTCAAAGAAAATGGTAGTGAGGGAGACTGCTTTTGTTCACCTAATCCATTAATTGTTTGATCGAAGGCTTCATGAAGCGGTTTATCTGAGGTGGTGTGAGTCATAGGATCAAGCCTTCCTTCCTAGAAATTGGAGGGGGATGAAGCGATGGGGGTATGATTGAGTAATAGGAAAAATAGGGTAGAGTTTTTAATCCCAAATCTCCTAAGGATGATTGCCCCGCTGCACAGAATAACCTGTGCTTTGCCATGCCAATAAGCCACCTTTCAGGTTGTAGACCTGACGGTAGCCCTGAGTTACTAACCATTGAGCTGCGATCGCGCTCCGATGACCTGAGAGACAGGTGAGGGCAATTTCCTGATCTTTGGAGATCTCCTTCAGAATGCGGTTACGACTTAACCGTTGTGCTCCGGGAATATGCCCCATCCAGTATTCCAACCAACCGCGCACATCAATGATTAAGAGCTGATTCTGAAGCGACTTCAGTTGAGTTGACGTGAGTAAGACTGGATTCATCGATTGTTTTTTAGTTGATGTCATTTTGATCTCCCGATATTTTTAAACTCTGCACATGACGGCAAATGATTTGATAAAAGGGCTTGCCATTCTGGGGTCTTTAATCATGGCAGTATAGTCTCCCAGTCGGAATTGTAATTTGCGGCTAATGTAGGCCATACTCAATCCCATCATGTTCAAACCTTTTATTTTCCATTGTTGCCAGTGTTCGCGATCAGCCCGTAAGTCCCAATTCATTTTTTGTCCGTCATAGGCTCCCGCAAAAACCACCCGTCCAGCTTCAACCGTGAGAACACCTGCGGGATTTACATCCGCTTCAAACCCATAACCAATCACTGAATTAAAATCGATTTTAGCCAGGGCGTCGGCTAGCTCTGGTTCGGCATTCCACTGTTCAGCAAATGCCTGCATCCATGCCGGTGAAAATATGTCTGTCATGGGTGGCTCCAAATCAATTTTGAAAATTAGTTGTAGCGGGAAACAGTTTGCCATTCTTGAACCAATGAGGGTGGTACCGATAACCGAATAGCCTCACCCTGAAGCGTTGGCAATGTTAACTGGAGGGGAATCTCTGCTTGTAACTGCGGTAGTAATGGCTCAAGGTCATACTGGCCGACGTTTGTTTCCGGGCGATCGCGATCGGTGAACATATTGTTGGAAGCGTCAGCAGCCACCAGGGTCTTCCCCAATGAACTTGTTAACGTCAGGGGTTGGGAGCGATCAATTTCAACCACGCCGGGAAAGCCCACCAGCCTGAGTTCAAAGCTGGTTTGCCCTTCGGGTCGGATGCGCTTGAAGGCAACAGCCTGCCAGCCATTACCATGCTGATCTTTAAGGGTTTGGCGAGACTGATGGACGATTTGTCCCGGTGCTTCTTCGAGTTCTCGAATGTCAGCTGCTGCAAGGGGAGGATTTAATAGTCCTAACCTCAGTAAAACCACCAACACGATCGCGCCTAACAACAATAACCACGATAAAAACTTGCGAATTCGACATCCCATAAATCACCCTCTCTACTAATCGATCAGAGATTGACGAAGATGAGCGCACAATTCCAGTAATTGCCTATCAATCACTCGGTAATAACGCCAAATTCCTTCCCGACGGCAGGTCACTACGCCAGCATCCTTCATCAAGCGCAAATGTCTGGAGACATTACCCTGGTGGAGTCCGGTATACTCGCAGATTTGCTGCACACTGCGTTCTTGATTGCACAGGGCTGCCAGAATTTGCAGGCGGGTGGGTTCTGCCAGAATCTTGAATCGGCCTGCGAGTACCTCCAGTTCCTCAGGGTTGAAGACAATTTCCATATCACTCGCTTCCCTCCGGTAAGTTGGGATGGCGATGGATGCTGATGAAGTGATGGAGCACTTCCTGTAAAGCAGGCCCATCAACGACCATGTGAGTTCCGGGAATGCCCAAGATGATCTTCATCCGTTGACCTGAATCAGTTCTGGACTGGGAGCAATCGGTTCCACCAGCGGCAGCCCGATCGCCCGAAAGCCCCAACGCTCAAACCAGGGAATCGTCCAGCCTAAGCGCATCTTCGTTAGAAAATATTTCTCGAATCCTGACTTCATCCACCCCACCCAAATGCCGTTATAGGTGAGCGCCCGGTGGCGATGTCCTGCCTCATCCGGTAGCAGTGGATCGGCTAAAAATAGCGCTCCCGTATCGCCGAAATCCGCGAAGCAAACCGCCTGTAGCGTGGGTCTAAGCTGAAGTCCAGAGATAACACCTAACTCCAGGGAAATATTATGGGCAACCGCCAGAGCCATTTCTTCGGTCATCAGTCCCACCTTGGGAGCCCCCGTGGGGATCGGGGTTGGCTCCACGGCTTTGAGTTGGGTGATCACTCCCACGGCGTAAATCGACTCAAAGTTAGGATGACGATAAGTGGGTAATATGGGTACAAAGCCCTTGGCATCAGTTAAGCCCGGTACTTCGCGCAAGAAGCGTGGTCCGCGAAAGGGCGGCAAGACCATTGTGTACTTTGATGGAATCCTCCGTCCATCCGCTAGATGTACCGCGCCTGCTTCAAAATGCGAAATCGCCGTATTTTCCATTAGTTCAATTTCCCGAGCCGCCATGAATTTGCGCATCAGCCAGCGGGAGTTAGCCATACCACCGATGCCGAGATGACCAGCGTAGGGTTCTGAAGTAATGAAGGTGATCGGGACGTGAGATCGCAGTCCCTTCTGCTGCAAAACGTGATGCATCAAGAAGGCAACCTCATAGGCGGGGCCAAAACAACTAGCTCCCGGTGCCGCACCCACCACAATTGGCCCTGGATCGGCTAAGAATTTTTCCCACGCGACCCCTGCCAACACAGCATGGTGAGGATTACACACCGATTGAGTGTAACCTCCCTCGGGCCCCAACCCTGGAATAGCATCTAGCGCCAGTTCTGGCCCTGTGGCAATGACGGCATAGTCGTAGTCCAGTATCTGACCCTGGAGCTGAATTTGTTTGGCCTTTGGATCAATTGCTGTCACGGCATCCAGAATCAACTCAATGCCGTGCCGAGGAACGATCGTAGCTAAATCTAACTGGATCTGATCGAGGGACTTTAACCCCAACCCGACCCAAGGTAATGAAGGCACAAACGTAAACTTCGGTTGATTTGAAATCAGCGTGATCCGATGTTCACGCGGCAATACATGCCTCAGTTCATAGGCAGTGGGCAATCCTCCCAGTCCCGCACCAATGACAATAATGTGAGCCATAATAGCGACTCCTAAACATCTTTTTTAAAACTTGAATTTGAGCCATGGATGAGCACCCACCATCCTGCCTGCAACCAAACATCGCTCAGGACACAGGGGGCAGGGCTACTGATGCATATAAACAGTCGTCGGCAATGCAGGCTCGAGAGAGCTAGTGATTATTATACTACTATACAGTTATATGGTAGAAAATCCGAAGTGTTGCCAAACCTTTACTTTTTGTTTGGTTGTAGAAGAGTCATCGTCTAATTAAGCCATGAGGTCACGGGATCTCAATTGGGCACCTGCGTTGAACAATTTATGGATATAAGTCTGGCGATATTGCCCCTGAGAACGCAGAATGCGCTCAAAGGTTTCTGTGTTATTCAGCCCCCGTGTCAATTGCGCCTTGAATCCGTGCGATCGCCTCTTCCGCTGATCGATTTGCGACTGTTGACTCTCGTTGGCTTGATTCGCCTCACTCCCCTTCTCAAATAAGCTGCTAGCTTCCTCCAGCACCTGTCGCTTCCAGTTGTTAATCATCGTCGGATGCACTTCGTACTGACTGGCCATCTCCGAGATGGTCTTTTTTCTCCGAACAGCTTCCAGTGCGACTTTGGCTTTGAATTGCGGACTCTATTGTTTGCGTTTGTTACTCATGAACTACTCCTATCATCTTTTGAGTGGTTCAGAGCTTATCCCCTTGTCCAGTTTTTCGGTTCCACTTCAATCAGCGATCGCACCAGAGGCTTTAGCCTACACTTAAACACAAGACCCATGCTCTAGGAGCATTGTTCATGGTTCCGACCCTAGCTCAACCTCTCACCCTACAAGAATTTCTTGCCCTGCCAGAAGGCGATGTCATCTACGAATTTGTTGACGGGCAAGCAGTTCCCAAGCTTTCAGACCCAGATATGTCTCCCAAATACTTTCATAGTTCCGTGACCGGCATCCTGTTTGTGTTGTTGCACCAGTGGAGCCAAGGACGGGGGCGAACTCGCATTGAATGGGCTGTTTCCTTAGTCCGTCAAGAGCAAGCTTGGGTACCTGTACCTGATCTGACCTATATCTCCTACGATCGCCTTCCCCTAACCTGGGGCGAAGATGCCCCCTGCCCCGTTCCCCCAGAACTCACGATCGAAATTATCTCTCCTGGGCAGACCTTTGGCGCAATGCTTGAGAAAGTAACCCATTATCTGTTGGCAGGTATCCTCAGGGCCTGGGTGGTAGATACCCAGGCTCACAGCATTACCGTCTTCTTTCCTGATCAGCTTCCCCGTACCTATACAGGCAATACTTCCCTTTCTGATCCTTTGCTGGAAGGGTTGAAACTTACAGCACGAGAGGTATTCCAAGATTTACAGTAACCTACTTGTTAAACTGGCTGAGAAAGCCCTCCCAGCAGGGATTTCAAGGATCGGCCTGCCAAACCTCTGATGCCGTAAGGCGTCAACAAAAAATCTGGGATTCTAAAGCTGGGGGGGGCTGACTCTGCCCCAGTCTGCTACCATAGGCTCTCTGAAGATTTTCCGCCGTCATTACCTCTTGGGGCGTACCATCCGCAATCAGAGAACGATTCAGTAAGAGTAATCGATCTAACTGGGTCAGGGTTTGTCCCCAATTGTGGCTACTGACCAGTAAAATCTTTCCCTCAGCCCTTAGCTCCGCATAGATCTCTAAAATCACGGCTTCGGTTGTTTGATCCACACCAGTAAAGGGTTCGTCAAATAGGAGTAAATCCGCTTTCTGGGTCAGTGCCCGCCCCAGAAATACGCGCTGCTGTTGCCCTCCAGACAACTCCCCAATGCGGCGATCGCGCAAGTCCCATATCCCCACCCGTTCCAGCGCTGATTGAACAATGGCGTGGGTTCCCTGACCCGGCGTGCCTAACCACCCTAAATGTCGAGTACGACCCATCATGGCAACATTGCGAACGGTGACTGGATAGTCCCAATCAATCTGCGATCGCTGGGGCACATAGGCTACCCGGTAGCGTTGCTGTTGCAGAGGTTGGGAGCGAAAATCAACTCCCCCACTCACGGTCGGCACCAATCCCAGCATGGCCTTAAGCAGGGTACTTTTCCCAGCACCATTGGGGCCAATCACCCCC
Source organism: Neosynechococcus sphagnicola sy1 (assembly GCF_000775285.1). NCBI lineage: Bacteria > Bacillati > Cyanobacteriota > Cyanophyceae > Neosynechococcales > Neosynechococcaceae > Neosynechococcus > Neosynechococcus sphagnicola. The sequence goes on from NZ_JJML01000022.1 coordinate 10,121, forward strand.
ACCAACTGCCCCGGCTGCACACTGAAATTCACGGCCTCCAGCCCACAAATCCCCCGATAATTGACAGCTAATTGCCGGACTTCTAGCATAAATCCTGGGTGGGCGAAATTTACGTAAGAATGATTATCATTCTAAGATAGCACCTTCCGTTTTTGGCATGAACATCCTATGTCTTCCCTCCGTTGGTTACCCTGGAAACCCTCCGTCCTTGTGATCATGGTGAGTTTTGTGGGTGGGTGTCATGCTCCTACCCCCCAGGCCACAGGCTCCCCCGCTGCCAGTCCCAGACTACAGGTGGTTGTCACCACTAGTGTGCTCTGCGGCCTCACACAAGAAATCGCCCAAGGAGCCGTTGCTCTCAACTGTTTGGTCAAGCCAGGAACTGACCCCCATGTCTATCAACCAACACCGGAAGACCGGAAGGCGATCGAAACCGCAGCCTTAATTCTCTACGGCGGTTACAATTTTGAGCCGAGTTTGATCAAATTGGTCAAAGCCACCTCTAATCCAGCTCCGAAGGTGGCCGTGGGTGAGGTGGCTGTACCTCAACCCTTGATGTTCAACGCAGCCGATCCTGATCCCCACGTCTGGCACAACGCCCAGAATGGGGTACGTATGGTGGCGGTGATTCAAACGCAGCTGACGCAGCTGGATCAGCGTCACAAAGATCGCTATCGCCACAACGCCCAGGTGCTCACCCACCATCTCACCCAGTTAGATACCTGGATTCGCTCCCAGATTGCGACCATTCCCGTCACCTCCCGTAAGTTAATCACCACCCACGATGCCTTGGGTTATTATGCCGCCGCCTATGGGATTCCGGTGGAGGGGGTCACTTCAGGGGATTAGCACCGACGAGAAGCCAACCGCCGCTCGGGTCAGGGAATTGGTTGAGGAGATTGAAGCTGCTAAAATTCCCACGATCTTCGCCGAGGTATCGGTCAACCCGAAGCTGTTGACAACCGTTGCTCAGGAGGCCAAGGTGCAAATTGCCAGCCGAGAACTGTTTGCCGATGGACTAGGAGAGCCAGGGAGTGAGGGGGATACCTACGCCAAAATGTTGGCGGCAAATACTCAGACCCTAGTGGAAGGCTTGGGGGGGAATTTTATCCCCTTCCAAGCTCAACCCTAAGCCAGGGCAGTAGCAAGAAAGGCAATCCCAACTAGAGCAAAGGCATAACCACTGATCCGTCTCAGCTGCATGAGGGATTGGGCTGCTTTCTCAGCAAGGAGCTGACCCACCCCTAAAGCCGAGAGGGCGATCGCGGCCTGAATCAGGGTAAAACCAACTAAATAGGCCACCAAGGGCGTTATTTCAGCACCCACAATCGACTCTCCATAGGCGTAGCCATGAAACACGCCTGCGATCGCAGCAATGCCCGTGATCAGGGCAAAATTGAGTTGTTGATTCCAGATTAAGATCAAGCCCAATAGCAACACACTCAGGGAAATTGCGATTTCGGCACCGGGGAGATCCAGGCTGCCCAAATGCAGTCCTGTTCCCACCATCGCGGCACCGACAAACGCTGCTGGAATCAACGCCCCCCAATGACGCCCAGCGGCGAGGAGCCCAATTGCCACGACAAAGGCGAGATGATCCAGGCCAATCACCGGATGGGCAAGTCCAGAGAGCAACCCCTCCCAGGCAGTTGCAGGGAGCCCCCCTCCCATGGCATGGTGAGCCTGGGCTTGGTGAGCGGCGTTCGATAGGGACAGGCTCACCCCGGCAATAATGGCGATCGCTCGGAGTTGTCGCTGTTTCCAGGATTGAGGTTCTCGCACCTGGGGGGAAATACTGGATATAGATTTCATGGTGTACCTCGCACACTCGATCAACCGATCACTTATCGGCAGGCATCCTGGCTGAGAGACCTCGGTCTCATGACAGTTGCGGGACAGCGTCGGACTTACACCGAACTTTCCCTGCTATTGCACCGCTGGTACAAAAACTCTGGTAGCTGCTCCCTACCAGAGCCGATAAATTTCTCTCACTGTACTGCACAACGACATCTTTGCCAGCATTCCCTGCAAGGGCGATGGCCAGAGGCCGGACGATCACCATCGCGGGTAAATTTGCCTGCAAAAGGTCTATTGGTATGCTGAAATCATCTTCACAATCTTGCTATACCGATAATTGGCTAATATATGACAGAAAATTAAGAAAGCTAGGGGATGCAACTTTAGGGAACTTGTGATTGATTCCCTGTGTCTGCCCTAAGCAAACTGGGGCAATTTTTGCTAATGAGCCGCTGCGTGTGTGAGGAAGTCAGTGCCAACTCGTCAGTATTCGCATCAACACTTGAGAAAAGCCCAATTGCGCCCTCGGAAATATAGCGCTCCCCCCCCCAAGAGATCGCAGCGACGGGGCCTTTCCTGGATATTGCCGCTGTTGGGGCTAACGGCCATTGCTGCTGCCAGTGCCAGTGCCGGAGCCTTCCTGGCGATGTCGATGGGCAAAACCCCCCTGATGCAGCGCCATCTCAGCCCTGCAGAGGCAGCTGTGTTTCATCAAGGCGATCGCATTTCGAGCAGCAACTTCCAGTTGCCCGCCCTCACGCGATCGGTGAATATCCTGGTGCTAGGAACAAAAGTATTGACCACCGAGGTGAATCACCTCCCCGCAGAACTGCGCAATTTACCCTATCAAGCCGTGGTCAATTCCTTTGACGGCTTGACTGATACCATGCTACTGCTACGGTTTAACCCCGAGACCCAGAAGTTGACGGTGATGTCAATTCCCCGCGATACCCGTACCTATGTCGAGGGGCATGGGGTGACCAAGATCAATGCTGCCAATGTCTACGGTGGGCCAGCTCTAAGCGCCCGTTCCATTAGCGAACTATTGGGGGGGTGGCGATTGATCGCTATGTCCGCATTAATGTTCAGGGGGTGGAAAAGCTGGTGGATGCCCTGGGAGGACTCACCATCTACGTCCCCAAAGATATGCATTACCAGGATGATAGTCAGCATCTGTACATCAACCTCAAGGCCGGGAAGCAACACCTCAGTGGCACCCAAGTACTGCAACTGCTGCGGTTCCGCTACGACAATTATGGGGATATCGGGCGGATTCAGCGGCAACAGATGGTGATGCGAGCCTTATTTGAGCAGGCATTTAACCCCACGACCTTGGCGCGATCGCCCCAAATTATTGCTGTGATCCAATCTCACATTGATACCAATCTCAGCGTTGAAGAATTGCTGGCGCTGGCTGGTTTTGCCACGGGCATCGATCGCTCTCGGGTGAATATGTTGATGCTGCCCGGAGATTTTAGTCGTCCCAGCGAATACGATGCCAGCTACTGGCTCCCCGATCGCGATCGCATTCAAACAATGGTCTCTCAATACTTTGATCTAGGGACTGTAACTAACTCCGGCGTTGATCCAGCCCGCTTGCGGGTTGCCATCCAGAACACGACTGGAGCGGATGGCATCACAGGGGAACTTGTCCGCAAGCTAGAGCAGGCAGGTTATGGCAACACCTACCTTGTTGACCCAATGCAAGAGTCCTTAAAGGTGACTCGAATTGTCGCTCAGCAGGGAGATCTCGCCAGTGCCGAAGCCCTGCGGCAGCAACTGGGCTTTGGCGAAGTCCGCATCGAAAGCACTGGCAGTTTGCAATCCGATATTACAATTCAAATCGGTCGGGATTGCTTGCAGCAACTTGCCACCCCTTAGTGTCGGCCACTGACCAGGGATCATCATTCACTCTTCCAAGGTGATCACCTGGCTGTAAGGGGGGCACGCCAGAATTTATGCATTTTAGATGCACAACAGCTTATCAGCATTCGAGCCAACTATCTGAGAGGCACGGCTCCCAGAGGGACTCGAATGCTGAGGGGTTGGATGTCAGGGAGCAGGAATAGGAACTAGACCCACCCGGTTTAGGACATTGCCTGGACAAGATAGTCAAAGTAGGGAGCAATTTCAGCTGCGTCCTCTTGGCTGAGTAAGTCTAGAGAGGCGTTTTTTCAGGCAGCGGATTGATTCCGCCATCCCCGGAACAGGAACCCCCAGAGAGTTGTACATTTCCCGTGCTCCAATGACTCCAATGGTTTCAATCGGCTCCTTATCGCCAGAGATAATACCGTAGGTAATGAGACGCAGATACCAACCATAATCTCGGAGACAGAGCGCCCGCTGCCGCTCACCGTAGGCATTCCCCCCCGGAGAGATGAAATCAGGTCGATTTTGCCAGAGTTGCTTACTGGCTTCTTGGACAATTTTTCGTTCGTTTTCAGTCAGGACGCTGGCAATTCGCATCCGCTGCTCACCTGTTTGAAAAAACTCTTCAATGCTCTTAAGCTCCCCGGTGCTGGGATAGCGCAGTTCGTCGTCGGCTTTAAGAATGACTTGGCTAACTACACTCATGGTATTGTCTTATTTCTGATTTACTCCCATCGTACCGAAGGATGCTTCAGTATTATCGACTGTCGGTGTTTTTTAAGATAGATTACAAATTTGCCAGTCTTCTAAGATGTCACCCGTTGGCACCAAGCAACCTAGATTTGGCACCTCTCCTAGAGAAGGGTGAGGCGTGACGTTAGCTGAAGTTGAGGGTGAGACTGGGTAACAAACGCTGGAGATTTTTTAAGGACTTCGTCTGCCAAAGCACTTTGTCTGACCCTTGTAACACCAGTTGCACATCCCCTCGCTGACGTACCTTGACAACAAACATTGACAGCATACTGATCCCAGAGCTGTTGAGAAACTCTAGTTCCTGTAGGTTTAGCGTACAGGAAGAGGATTGGTCAATTGCATGGAGTAGGAGATCCATAATGGGTTCATACTCCTTCATCCCATCTAAGCGGAGAAAGCCTCGGAAGAAGACCGTTGTCACTTCCGGTTCGTACCAAATACTGTAATCGTCTGTCTGAATCTCCACGTCCCATCACTCCCAGCCAAGTTTGTGGCAACCGTTCTCATTCGTTTGGTCTAAGCCTCTAGATAGGCCATAACGCTGACGCGAACTACCTCGGGGTTCGCTGCCATGGGCTGGAACCGCCAGCCAAATTTCGCGGAATAGTCGTTGATCATGGTGATGATCCCAATATTCGACGCTCCAGTTCCTAGGGCTGCATTCTCAAGCTGACGCGCATAGAATTCATCGGCATCTGACGAGAGAAAATCCTGAATAAATTGCTGGTATTTCTCAACATTTAGGGGATTGGCATAGTTAATGACCTGGAAAATAATGGCCTCTGCATAAAGATAGAGGGTGATGCTAATCGGCATCTTAGCTGAGATATCACTATATTTAACTGCATTCTCAATCAGTTCATTGGCAACATAGCTCACCGCTGCTTTGACGGTATTTTACGGTTAATCTTATTTTCAGGGGTTTCATCACCCGGAAAGAACGCTGCGAAGTAATCTCCTAAAAAATCAGCTGACAGTCCATAGTTACTCCAACGCTGCTGGCGAGCACTAGAACTGAGTGAGAAATTCAGGGTTAAAAACTCGTCACTAGCAGGAACCTCATCCAGAAAGGCTCCAAATGTTTGCGCGGTGAAGGATTGAGTCATGGCGGGGTTAGGCGGTGGGTGATATCTGGCATCTGGGAGCCACAGTGGATCCGCAGAGGGAAGGTGGGGATGACTTCAGGGGCAACGCTTCAGCCGACCGATTGCTCCTGTCCCATCAGAGAGCAGTGGACAATTTGATTTCGCCCTCGCTGCTTCGCCTGGTAGAGCATTTGATCCGCTGCCTCGACAAGATCCGTGGGCGATCGCTCGGGGGATGGCACGGTACAGACCACCCCAAGACTCAGGGTCAGATAGGGGCTGACTAAAGAGGTTTGATGGGGAATCCGGAGTTGGTCAATGGCGGATTGCATCTGTGTAGCAATATGAACCGCCCCTTCCTCGGACGTATGGGGCAAGATCGCGGTAAATTCTTCCCCCCCGATAGCGAGCAACTAAATCCAGGGAACGCTGAGAGACGGCAGAGAGAGACTTGGCTACGAGCTTGAGGCTGTCATCTCCCGCCAAATGTCCATAGGTATCATTGTACTGTTTAAAATGGTCAATATCACAGAGGATGATCGCGAGGGGAGTCTGACCTCGGAGTGCTTGTTGCCACTGTTGATCCAGATAGTCATTAAATCTTCGCCAATTGGGAATTTGGGTGAGGCCATCGATATTGGCCATGAGATTTGCCTGACGTAATTGCTGATCCCATTGCATATCCAGCACATCGCCGTGCTCCCGGATCGTCTCGACCATCACTTCCAGATCGTACCGCTCTTGGGAGGTAATCATCAGCAGCGTCTGCAACATGGCTTCGGTACGCTGATGTTTAGCAATCTCAACCTGAAGCTTGAGGGTGAGGTCGTGGAGATCTGCCTCAATGAGATCGCCATGCTCCGCAGTTGTCGCCAAGGCAACCTCTAGGTCATGGTTGCTACGTCGCAGTTCCTCAATTTCTTCCTGGAGCCGGGTAATTTCTGCTAGTAGTTGGATTTCGCGATCGGTGGATGGTTGACTCTTTGCCATCGGTAACCCTAATACAGATACAGACCTAGAACTGAAGCACAATTCCGATTTTTAGGACTTTTACACGGGAGGATCCCACTTTAGCGAAAAGAATAGCTAGGCGAGATCAAGATCAAGAGAGAGAGCGATCTGAGCGCCAGCATCTGATTAACCTTAACAGGATTTCATTGAGCACCGACTAACTGCAAGGGCGAATCAATCTGTTTAACCCCAGACCCCACGGCTCCAGAACCAATGGGGATCGGATAGAGCGTCATTTGAGAATCATAGGCAGTCATGTCAAGGTACGGTGGGGCCTCTGATTGCCACAACTTCAGTCCTCCCAGATTTTAGTGCAGGAAATGGCGCATATCAGTGAAGACCATTACCAAATTTAACTCGTTGGCGGCCTGAATCGAGTCTTGATCTTTGACGCTGCCCCCAGGTTGGGCGATCGCAATAATTCCCGCTGCCGCTGCCCTTCTCACGGAGTCATCAAAGGGGAAGAACCCGTCACTGGCAAGGGTGGCTCCCTTCGCTTTTTCCCCCGCCTGATCCAGTGCCAGCTTCACCGAACCGACTCGGTTCATTTGTCCGGCTCCCACCCCCAAGGTGGTGCGATCGCGGGTCACCACAATAGCATTGGACTTGACATGCTTCGCCACCTTCCAAGCAAACAGCAGTTCTTCCAGTTGGGCTGGGGTGGGTTGACGTTCCGTGACGACTCGCCATTCCGTCGGATCCGTCCTTTGATCATCCCTAGCCTGCACCAGCAATCCCCCCGCGATCGCCTTCACGGTGTGGGGGAAGCCCTGATTCAAATCCGGAAGAGATAGGACTCTGAGTTTAGATTTTCCCTGGAGAATCCTTTCTGCATCAGGGTTACAGCCAGGGGCAACCACGCATTCTAGAAACGTTTGGGTGAGAACGGTCGCCGTGGGGGCATCTATGGGACGATTGAGCGCCACAATGCCCCCAAACGCAGACACGGGATCGGCATGGAACGCCTTTTCATAGGCGGTAGCAATGCTATCGGCCAAGGCAACTCCACAGGGATTGGTGTGCTTGATAATCGCCGCAGCGGGGGGTTGCGGCAAACTCGGCAACAATGCAGCGGGCTGCTTCTAGATCCACCAGATTGTTATAACTGAGTTCTTTCCCTTGGAGCTGGATGGCAGCAGCCCAACCCGTGGCTGGGGTTCCGACCTGATACCAAACAGCGGGTTGGTGGGGATTTTCGCCGTAGCGCAACGCTTGAATTTGCTGACCGAAGAGGGTGAACTGTGACCGGAGGGCGACGGTGTCTTCTGGTTGACCTTGCAGGTAAGTGGCAATGGCTAAGTCATAACGGGCAGTATGGGCAAAGGCAGTCTGAGCACAGGCTTGGCGAAAAGCGAAGGAGATACTGCCCTGCTGTTGACGCTGTTCTTGTAGGTAGGCTGGGTACTGGTCTGGGCTACAGAGGACGGTTAAATGGGCAAAGTTTTTAGCCGCCGCTCGCAGCATCGCTGGCCCACCAATATCAATTTGTTCGACGGCGTCTGCCAGGGTGACATTGGGCTGGACAATGGTCTGTTCAAAGGGATAGAGATTGACCACCACCAAATCAATGGGTCGAATCTGGTTGTTTTCTAGATCGGTGAGATCCTGGGGGACATCCCGACGGGCAAGAATGCCCCCATGAATGCGAGGATGCAAGGTTTTGACCCGTCCCCCGAGAATTTCTGGAGAGCCGGTATAGTCGGCAACCTTGGTGACCGGTAGCCCAGCGGCTTTGAGGGTTTGGGCGGTACCCCCACTACTGATTAGATCAAAGCCAAATTCCTCAACCAAACTGTGGGCGAACTCAATCAGCCCTGTTTTATCCGATGTACTTAGCAGTGCCAGCCGTGCCATGAGATGTCTGTTGCCTATGAAATCAAGATCCCTTTATTAAGGTATCGCAGTCCCGCTCAGTCACAGGGCATTGTCCCAGCATCAATACTCATCGCTAGGGTGACGGATCTGCGGTTCGCTGCTCCTGAACATCTCCATGGCTGAAAACCTCAAGCTCTCCCTAGCCGCAATGTACTCCCCTGAGAACGGGATGCTCCTGCAACACCGCTCTCCCTCATCCTCAGAACCTTAACCTCAGTCGTTGTTGGATTTGAGACCTGACAACAGCGGGATAAATCGTGGCACCGGTCAACTCTTTACAGTGAACTCCCCAAACTTCACGGAATCCTTACGATCAGTAGGCATCAATTGAGACATTATATTCAGTAGTGCTGATCACACTTAAGTTCTACAGTTATCGCGAGGTGAGGTGGCGTTATGTTAGAAACATCATCATCCCTCCCACTCCAGCTCTTGGGTAGTGGGCAACTCTTGTCTCTGTCTCCTCACCATCAAGGTTGGTTGATCTTACAGAAGCCTTTTTATACTGAATTCGTCGGCCCGGGGGCTGCCATCGGTGGGAGTTTTGATGTGCAGTGCAAATCCATCTTCGCGATTGGAGATGTGCAATTTGTTGCCCCGACAACTCTTGCGGAAAAGAAGCAGGCATTTCAAGTCCGGATCAACTCGATCCAACTGCTTCATGAACTGATGCAAGAGATTTCTCCCCTGCAACGGGCGGTGTTGCTGGTTGAGCAACTTTGTTCCATGCTAGGCATCGGGCTAGCCCAAGAGATTCCCCATGAACTCGCAGCTCAGCTCATTGGGGTCATGCCCCACAATCTGGAGATTGCTTGGAATCACTACCTCAAATGCCAGTCCCTGAACATCCCTAGCGCCCTTGATCCCGTGCTTGCAGGAGAGTCAGCCTCAGTTAGCCCCCTGCGTCTAATCAAATCTTGATTGGCTAGAAAATATCGGCGGGGTCGGCAGCTTGGACTTTACGCACCGCGATCGCCCCAGAGATCAAACACATTAATACCGTCAGGCACATGACGGTAATGCTGCGATAGACGGTCATGGAAACAGGGAGAGAGGTGGCATTCCGGGTCAAGTCATAGAGACCCAAACAGAGGGCAAACCCAGGAATGTAGCCCAATATGGAGAGGATTAATGCCTCTTGAAAGACTACACTCAGCAAATAGAAACTGGTATAGCCCATGGCTTTGAGGGTGGCATATTCTGGGAGATGATCGGAGACATCGGTGTAGAGAATTTGATAGACAATCACCGTGCCGACAATGAAGCCCATCGCCGTGCCCAGACTAAAAATAAAGCCAATGGCGGTACTGGTTTCCCAATAGCTGCGCTCAAAGTTGATAAATTCCTGCCGTGACAAAATTCGCACATCCTGGGGGAGGGAACTGCGGAGGCGACTCAACACTTGGGTGACATCAGCACCGGGCTGTAGCCGCACCAGTCCCACATCAATCAACCCTTTGCGCCGCCGATCAAAGATGCGGAGAAAATTTAAATCACTGGTAATCAGGTTGCCGTCAGCCCCAAAGGAAGCACCGAGGGTAAAGGTGCCCCCCACCGTGACTCGGCGGCCACTAACCTCCGTGACCACGGAACCCCGGCGCTGGAGTAAGTCGGGAATGGGGCCAAACTCGGCTCTGGAGGCGGCATCAAAAAGAACGACATCCGAGAGTTTGATCTGGTCGAGATGGGCCTGAACCCCAGGAAGGTCAAATACCCGATCATCTGGGTCAATGCCAATCACCAATAACTGCCGAGGCCGACGATTTTCTGGATTGCGCCAGATGCCGAAGTCTAAATAGACGGGACTTACCGACTGCACCCCCGCAAACCCCAAGGCTTGGTATAACCGTCGCTGGGGGAAGCTCCGCATGGCGATGAGAGCGGTAGACTGGGGGCTGATGAAAAAGATATCTCCCTGAAGCTGTTCGTGGAGCCGCACGGCACTGATAAACAGGGCATCCCGGAACCCCAACTGCATAAACATCAGAATCACCGCAAAACCAATGCCTGCCAGGGCAATCAGCAATCGCATTTTTTCCCGGGTGAGCTGTAACCACGCTAAGGGAATTCCGAGAATGGTCATCGCAGGGGGGGTACGAATCACAACATCGACTTGGAGGTTGGTGAGGGCAGCAACCTTACGGCTATCCTGTAAGCGAATTCTGACTTCAACCACTCGGGTATCCGTATCGGCAGCCGGGTCGGTATTGAGAACATCATTCTTACGAATTTCGCGCCCAACTTCCGCCACAACGCCCTTGATCTCGCCGGAAAAGGCATGGCTGGTAATGGTGGCCTGCTGCCCCACCTGGACCCTGGCAATATCAGTCTCATAGACTTCAGCGACGACATACATCTGTTGAATGCTGCCAATTTCGGCAATGCCATCGTTGCCGACGATTTCTCCCGGTCGGGTGTGAATTTTCAGCACCTGCCCCACAATCGGCGATCGCACGTAGGCGGTGTCTAATTCAGCTTTGGCATGGTTGAGATTGGCGATCGCCACCTCAACCTCGGCCTCCGCCTGCTGCACATCCGTGGGTCGGACTTCGGCAACACTACTCAGGACTTTTTTGGCCTGTTCCAGTTGCTTCAGGGTCGTTTTCATGGCTAACTGTCGGCGATCGAGTTCGGAGGCAGAGGTGGCTCCATTTTCGTAGAGGCGTGCAAACCGTTCATATTCCCGTTGACTGGTTTGAAGTTCCGCTTCCCAGCGGGCAACCGCCGCTCGTTGGGCCAGGATATCCCCCTGCTTTGCCCCCGCCTGCACCTGGGCTAACCGACTTGCCGCTGCCTTCACTTGCGCCTTGGCTTGGAGCACCGCCGCTTGTAGGCGGTCTTCCGCATCCATGATCGCAATGATCTGATTGGCCTGGACATTACTACCTTCCTGGATCAGCAACCGGGTCATCCGGGCGGTGCCCAAGGTAGAGGGGGCTGCCACCCTAATTACTTTACTTTGGGGTTCAATCCGTCCCAAGGAGCTGATTGCATCCACAGGGGGTCGGGGGGGGATAACGTCGCCACCGTTGGGGTAGATGCCGCCTGGGGGCCCTGAAACCGTTGATAGACAACAAAACTCAAGGCCGCAGAACCTATACCTGCGGCGATCGCCAGTACGATGATCTGTAACCTTGAAGGTTTCATTCGGGTTCACTCGCTTAACAGGCTACAAATCCAAGAAAACCTAGGAGCCGGTGGGTGCAACCCCTCTGCTGCTATCTTAAAAGGTATCAAGCAGGTCAGGTGGTCTATGGGACACGCTCACTGGGATGAAAACAACGGTCATAAGTCATTTGTCCTTCCTGGGGCCCATCCCCACTACAATCCAGACCGTCCCGGTCAAGTGCAACATATCTATCTGGACTTAGCCCTCAATATTCCCCAACAGCGCTATCAGGGCAATTGCTCAATTCGCCTCAATCCAATTGTTAGTGGCCTCGATCGCCTGAGTTTGGATGCGGTCAATTTACAGATTGCGTCGGTACAGGTGGGGGAGACGCCCTGTGCTTTTGACTACGATGGGGAACGCCTGCAGGTGCATCTCCCCCAACCCACCCAGGTCGGCCAGGTGATCCAACTGGCGATCGCCTATGGGGCTGACCATCCCCAGCGGGGCCTCTACTTTATTGCCCCAGATCAGTATTACCCTGACAAACCGATTCAGGTGTGGACCCAGGGGGAAGATGAGGACTCCCGTTTCTGGTTCCCCTGCTTTGACTATCCTGGACAACTGGCAACCTCGGAACTGCGGGTGCGGGTGCCCAGCCAATTAACCGCGATTTCCAACGGCGAGTTAGTCAGGGTTGAAACCGATGGTGATGACAAGATCTACCACTGGTTACAGCAGCAGGTGCATCCCACCTATCTCATGACCCTGGCGGTGGGAGACTTTGCCGAAATCTGTGATCAGTGGCATGGTAAACCCATCACCTACTACGTTGAGAAGGGTCAGGAAGAAAAAGCCCGTCTCAGCTTTAGCAAAACCCCGCGAATGGTGGAATTTTTCAGCTACCTCTACGGCTACCCCTATCCCTACCCGAAGTACGCCCAGGTGTGTGTGGATGACTTTATCTTTGGGGGCATGGAGAATACCTCCACGACGCTGCTCACCGATCGCTGCCTCCTGGATCAACGAGCCACCCTAGATAACCGCACGACCGAAAGCCTAGTCGCCCACGAACTAGCCCATCAATGGTTTGGCGATCTGGTGGTGATTAAGCACTGGTCCCATGCCTGGATTAAGGAAGGCATGGCCTCCTATGCTGAGGTGCTGTGGACGGAACAGGAATATGGCCTGGAGGCCGCCGCTTACTACCGCCTCAACGAAGCCCGTCATTACTTTGCCGAAGACAGCGATCGCTACCGCCGCCCCATGGTCACCCACGTCTACCGGGCAGCGATTGAACTCTATGACCGCCATCTCTATGAAAAAGGTGCTTGTGTCTATCACATGATCCGGGCGGAATTGGGCGACCCATTGTTCTGGCAGGCGATCGCAGCCTTTGTTAACCACCATGCCCATCAAACCGTTGAAACGGTGGATCTGTTGCGGGCGATTGAACAAACCACGGGACGCAATCTGTTATTTTTATTCGATCAGTATGTCTATCGCGGCGGGCACCCCGATTTCAAAGTTGCCTATGAGTGGGATGGGGAGAGCAATCTAGCGAAAATCACCGTGACTCAGACCCAGGCCAAATCGGGGAAACCAGAGGATTTATTTGACCTCAAAGTAGCGATCGCCGTTGGGTATCTTCAACCCGAGGCCCCGCCTCAGTTCCAGACGGTTCGAGTGCGGGTTCATGAGCCAGAGCAAAGTTTCTATATCCCCCTGCTGACGAAGCCCCAGTTCATTAGCTTTGACTACGGCAATCCCCTGCTGAAAACCGTGACCTTGGAGTACCCACTCCCGGAACTGAAAAACCAGTTACAGTTTGACCCCGACCCGCTGTCCCGCATCTATGCCGCCGAGGCACTGGCAAAAAAAGGCGGACTGGAAGCCGTGCAAGCCCTCTCCACTGCCCTCCGTCAAGAACACTTTTGGGGGGTGCGGGTGGAGGTAGCCCAACAACTGGCGAAGATTCGGCTGGATCAAGCCTTTGAAGGCTTGGTGGCGGGTCTCCAGGATGGTGATGCGCGGGTACGGAAGTCAGTTGTTGAAGCCCTGGCAACCTTTAAAACCCATGATTGCTACAAAGTCCTCAAACCCATTGTGGAAGCTGGGGATGCCAGTTACTATGTGGAAGCCGCCGCCGTCCGAGCCTTGGGGGGCATCGTGGCAGCCAATCTCGGCGAAAAGCCCAAAGAAGAGCGGGTGTTGAAGCTGTTAAAAAATGGTGCTCACGGAACGCGCTGGCTGGAATGAGGTGGTGCGGTCGGGAGCGATCGCCTCCCTGAGTCAAATGCGAACCTCAGAAGCGGCGCTGCAACTGATTCTCGATTATACCCCTCGCGGCATTCCCCAAGCCCTGCGACTGGCGGCCATTCGTGCCCTCGGCCCCGTTTCTCTGGGACAGTCCAGTACCAATCTCGAACGTATCCTGCAATGTCTCGGTGCCCTGACCCGGGAGACCTTCTTTCTCACCCAGGTGGCCGTTGTGGTGGCTCTGGGACAGATGGAAACCCCTAAAGCTATTCCCCTGCTGCGATCGCTGATGGAGCAGACCTCCGATGGGCGGGTGCGTCGTTTGGCGGAAGAAGCGATTCAAGGAGTGCAACAACAGGTCGGCGGCGATCGCACCTGGAAACAACTCCGGGAGGATCTCGATCAACTCAAGCAAGAAAACCAGCAACTCAAAAGTCGGATTGAAACCCTAGAAGCCAAAGCAAAACCTGATCAGGCTGATGCCTCAGCCTGAAATCCTCCGATCGTTGACACCCGATTTTGGGCATAGCCCTGCAATCTTTCTGTTGGCACTTGCAATGCTTCTGTATGAGTCCGCAACTTTCTGAATTGCTCCCCATTGCTTCTGGCGGCGGGTGCAGAGTTCAGGAAGCAATCCATCGCTTCCAGGGGCAAGCATTGGCTAGATCGGTTTCCAGATCCCAGTCATGGCAGCAGCAAACGGATCGGCGATCGCCTCAGGAATGCTACTGAGAAAAATCCGCTGCACCATCAAATTGGGGGCTGATCACCACCTTACCGTCTCGATTGATATAGCCCCACTGTTTACCCAAACGAACCGCTGCCAACCCCTTAGAAAACACCAGCGCCTCATCAAACTGGGGATTGATCAAATAGCGCCCCTCTGGATTCACATAGCCAAAGCGGTTACCAATCCGCACCAGGGCCAGTCCATCCAGGAAATTAGAGGCATCATCAAATTGCAAATTCACCGCATACTGTCCCTTGCGGTCAATATAGCCCCAGCGCTTCCCCACTTTCACCCGTGCCAATTCTTCATGGAAGCTATCGGCCTGATTAAATTCCGGGCGAATGACAAAATTGCCCGTGCGATCAATAAAGCCATAGCCCCCCCCGAGTTTCACCAGGGCAACCCCTTCGATAAAGTCGGCAGCCCCATCAAATGCGGGTTTGACAATGTACTCCCCGGTCATGGCAATGAACCCGTATTGGGTCCCATTCTTGACCCGAGCCAAGCCTTCAACAAAGTCAGCGGCATCATCAAACTGAGGACTGATGATCGTCTTTCCTGCCTTGTTGATGTAGCCCCACTGGCGCTGCTGAAATCTGACTGCTGCCAACCCCCCCTGAAAGTTACGCACCTCAGCAAACTGAGGATTGACCACGTACTGCCCCTGGGGATTCACATAACCCCAGCGATTGGCAATGCGTACCCGTGCCAAGCCATCGTAGAAAGCCAAGGCTTCATCAAACTGGGGGTTAATGACAAAGTTGCCCTTGGGGTCAATATAACCGTAAAGGGTGCCGACCTTTACCGCTGCCAAGCCTTCGGAAAAGCGATCAGCGGCATCAAATTGTGGCGGGATCGCCATGCGTCCCTTGGCATCCAGATAGCCGTAGCGCGTACTCACTTTCACCGCTGCCAAGCCTTCGACAAATGGCCCAGCTTCCAGAAACCGGGGGCTGGCTACATATTGACCCAGGGGGTCAATGTAGCCGTACTGTTCCCCGACCTTGATCGGTGCCAATCCACCAGGTACCTGAGCGCTTGAGCTGCCCAAGGGCAACACCGGGGACGGGTTGGGAGCCGTGGGGGAGATGTTTCTGTCCACCACGACGGGTTGCAATTCCTGTGCCTGTGTGGGTTGCATCCCCAACAGGCCGATCAATACGGTCAGTGAAATGTAGTTTCTTACCTGCATACCCCATGGAATCCTCTAGCTTGAGCGGCGATCACCGTTGGTCTGTTATTGTCTGTCAATGAATATCCTTTCGAGCCTGCACTAGGAGCAGTAAGCCCAACATCCCGCCAATCAGCAGTCCGAGTTTGCCCCAGTGTCCCAGGACGTTGACGTTAAAGGCAGCCCCTTGGTTGCGTTGAAAGCGACTGATCAATGCTTCGGCGGAGGCGATCGCCGTGCCCCGCTTTTCCTTCCAAGTACTAAACGTCTGCTGCCAGGTTTGAATCGCGGTTTGATAGGCATTGACTTTATTGGTATAGGTTTTCAGGTCATCTCGGTAGGTGGTGTTGAAGGGATTATCGGGTTGGGGCGGCGGATCTCCCGGTTCGGCGGGCTTCTTGGGTTCGGGTTGATCCACCACGGGATCATATTTATCCCGCACCCCTGGGAAGTTGCACTGGCGAAATAAATTGGCTCCCAAACATTGACAGCTTTGCTTCTGAGCTTCCGTCAGGGCTTTGCGCTGGGCTTCTGTTTTTTGCCAGCAGGGATCATGGGCAATGTCCCGTCCCATGCCTGTGATCGTCACCATCGATTCAAAGGCCCACCGCGTCACCGTCAGTTGACTAATGGTTTGACCCACCGCACCTACATCCCGCAGCGGTAAAATTGCTCCGGCAAAGGTGATTTGGGGAACTAGCACCAGGATCGTCAGCAGGGGAGCCATATTTTGATTCGGAGACAGTGCGGACACCAGCAGTCCCATCACCATTCCCCCCCAAGGTTGCGAGGAACAAGGTGATATAAAGGGCAAGGGTCGTCTCTCCACCGCCGGGAATTGCCACCGCTAATTCTTTGGTCAGCAAGAAAATCGCTGCCTGATAAACCGCCAGAATCACGGCAATCCAGATTTTGGAGAGAATATACGCCCCAATTTTTAACCCCACCATCCGTTCCCGGCGGTAGATTTCCGTCTCTTTAACAATTTCCCGCATGGTGCCGAGGCTTCCCACCATCGTGGCGATCAGCACCGCCACAAACATCATGGTCAGAGACTGCCCCGCATCGCCGCTGGTATTGTCAAATAAATGACGTTTCCACATTGCCAGATCCAGCAATCCCAGAATCGGGGCTAAGGCCAGCATCAACGCTAGACTGGCGCGATCTTGCATCAAAATCGTCAGGTTGCGGCGAGACAGGATCAGCAGCTGCCGCCAACTGGAAATGCCCTTCACCCCCGTCGGCAGTTGTTGAGCCGGACGGGCATGGTGTCCTGAATTAGAGGTCAGTTGCAGATGCTGTTGGCGCTCTCCCACATACTGCTGATACTGCTGAGATTGCCAGTAGCGCTGCTGCCACTGTTCCGGTGAGAGATCGGCTTCCACCCGCAGATAGATCTCGTCAAAGTCCTTGACATTAAAGTAGGTCAGAGCCTGATCGGGAGGGCCAAAGTAGGCAATGCGGCCACCCATGGTGAGAAAGACCACTAGGTTGCACATCATCACATTTTTGGTGGCATGGGTAATCAACAGGATGGTGCGCCCCTGGTCAGCTAGTTTTCGCAGCAGTCGCATCATCTGGACTTCGGTGCCGGGATCTAAACCGGAGGTGGCTTCATCGAGAAAGAAGAGGCTGGGCTTTGTCAGCAGTTCCACCCCCATCGACACCCGCTTGCGTTGCCCACCACTGAGGGTTTTTCACCAAAACATGCTGACGTTGGGTGAGTTCCAAATCTTCCAGTACCGTTTGGACACGCAGGCGACGCTCGGCGGCGGTTGTATCGGCGGGCAGGCGCAACTGAGCAGCGTAGTCTAGGGCCTGCACCACCGTCAGATCGCGATGGATAATATCGTCCTGGGGAACATACCCCAATTCCGTGCGATAGGCATTGAAGTTTTTATACAGGTCATTGTTATTGACCAGCACCGTGCCGCGAGAGGCTGGACGCAGACCATTTAAGGCATCCAGTAGGGTAGATTTTCCCGCACCGCTGACCCCGACAATGGCTACAAACTCTCGGGGCAAAATCGAGAGAGAGATATCATCCAACAGCACCACGCCCTTGTTGGTGGTTTTGGTCAGGTGCAGGGCATCAAGGCGCAGATTGCCCGCATCATTTTGCTGCACCAGGGTTTCATCGATATTGAAAACCAGGTTACAGGGGCCGACGCGAATCGTGTCACCTGGCAACAGCAGGCGATCGCCGACAATGGGCTTGCCATTGACAAAGGTGCCATTGGAAGACTCCAGATCTGTGATCCGCCAAGAGCCGTCCTGCAATTCAATGCGGGCATGGAACCGCGACACCATGGGATGGTCGATGACGGTATCGTTCCGGGGATCGCGCCCTAGGGTGAGGCTGGTGCGATCGCGCAGGGGCAGTGGTTCGAGATGGTCAGCGGCGATCGTCGGTAACACCACCTGGTAGGAGAGGGTGAGGTCGGTGCCAATTTGCACCACATCCCCATCAAGGAGGAATCGCCGGGAAACATACTGTCCCTGGAACAACAGGCCATTGCGACTGCCAAGGTCAATGATTTCGTAGCCCCCGTCGCAACGTTGGAGTTGAGCATGGCGCAGGGAAACGACGGGCAAATCGACAATGATGTCACAGCCTGGATCTCGGCCAATGACAAGCACCTCCTGTCTGAGAGGGAACTCCTGCACCCACTGGGGGGTCGTTACCTGAAGGACACAGGCAATCGGCGTCCCCGTGACAACGGTGCCAGGAAGCAAGGGTGACGGGTCGGAGTGAGTGTGCTGTTGAAAGTGCAGTTCCAAGTTCCCCATGCGAATGATGTCTCCATCCCTTAATGGCTCAGGCCGACGCGGTGACAATCGGACTTGATTCAGCCAAGTGCCCGCTGCACTGCCTAGGTCGGCGATCGCGTAATGGTCAACGTCCCAGGTAATTTGGGCGTGGTACTGCGACAGGGTAGGGTCAGACAATACCAGCCCATTATCTGACTCTTGACCGAGGGTGACAGGATTCTGTTCCAGTGAGAATTCCTGAATCACCGTCTGGTGATGATAAATCTTGAGGGTAGCAGCAGAAACCGGCATGATGGGGTGACAGGCAAGGGAAGGTGACCTGACCTTTACTATAGAGCTACCACTATCGGTCGTAGACTTTGTTGTTGACCCAGGAATTGTATCGCACCTGAAGGAGAAACTGACTCACGGGGGGGCAGTTTGGTCATTTCTGGCAGGGTGCCCACGTACTCCCTCACCCTTGGGACTGTGGATGGGAACAGGGTGCATTAGGCATCATCAGGATCTTCCCTGTTGTCTTGATCAAAAAAACCGCCAAAGGGACGGGAGTTCAATCCAGCCACCTTCAAGGGTTGGCATTGGGGGGGGCTGCCGTTAAGGGCGATAGCCGGAGGATAAAGCGTTGGGGGGTAGCGTAGAGTTCCGTGAGATATTCGCCGGGGGGGTACATTTACCCATGCAAAGCCTTGATGCTGCTCCTGCTGCTGATTTAGAGTCTCCCTGAGATATTCATCATCGGCTTCACCGCCACAGAAGATCAGGAGTTGCCCACAGGGGATATTTAATTTCCAGTTGAATGCTTTGATCCCAACCCTGGCTTCCTCTGGTGTCAGGTCACCAACCAGAATCAGGGCATCGTCGAGCATACAATCCCCCCCGAAACCCTAGGGGCAAGTACACCCCCTGCTGCATCAAGGCTTTGCGATCGGCTGTGTTGCCCCGGTAATGACCCCGGCAAAAACTCCTCAAAACTACAGCCCCCCAAACTGTGAGACAGGATCAGGTAACTAGGGCCGTCACAAAAGAAGGAGCTTTGATCTAAATCAAAACACAGGCGACTCATTGACTCTTCCATGGCAGGATTGTCAGTTAGGAAAGATATAGCACTGGTGAGGCAGCTCAGGACAGGATTCCAACGGTCAAATGCTAATACTGGGAGGCTGCCTGTGGTGCCATTGCCACAATACTTTGGACGATGGCTATATCATATCGACTTATCTTTCTCCTTTGAGACGCTAACCCATGACCGTGCGCACCAAGAGCCAAAGATTCAGCCCCGCAATCAGCAGTGCCACAAACCATGACAGTCGCTTCAGCCATAAGGGATTGACAAACTCCCCCATCAAGCGGCGATCGCTGGTAAATATCACTAAGGGAATCACTGCAAAGGAGAGCTGCAAGCTCAAAATCACTTGACTGAAAACCAGCAAACTGCCCGTACTTTGCTCACCAAAATAAACAATGGTAATCAACGCAGGGATGATAGCCAGCAGTCGGGTCGCCAGCCGCCGGCACCAGGGGGGCAATCGCAGTTGCAAAAAACCTTCCATGACAATCTGGCCTGCTAGGGTGGCGGTCAGGGTTGAGCTTTGCCCGGAGGCCAATAGAGCCAAACCAAAGATGGCACTGGCAGCACCGACTCCCAACAGTGGGGAAAGGAGCCGGTAGGCATCTTGAATGTCTGCCACTCCTTGATAACCAGAAAAGTGAAAGGTGGCAGCAGAAACAATCAAAATCGCGGAGTTGATCAACAGTGCAAATGATAGCGCCACCGTGGAATCAATAGTGCCAAACTTAATGGCTTCCCAGCGTTTTTCGGCAGTGGGTTCCCAAGCCCGTGTTTGCACGATGGAGGAGTGCAAATATAGGTTGTGTGGCATCACCGTTGCCCCCAAAATGCCGATAGCAAGATAGAGCATCTCGGGGTTGGCAAGGATCTTGGGCTGGGGCAGATAGCCAAACAAAATCCCCCCCGACATCGGGTCGGGAGAAGATAATTTCCGCTGTAAAACAAATGCCAATGGTTGCGACCAGCATGATCACCAAGGCTTCTACATAGCGAAATCCTTTGCTTTGCAGCAACAACAATACCAGGACATCAAGGGTTGTAATGCAGACTCCCCAAATTAGCGGTAAGCCAAACAGCAGTTGTAGGGCGATCGCACTGCCTAATAGCTCTGCTAAATCACAGGCTGCGATCGCAATTTCACAGAGTACCCACAGCACCAAGTTCAGACGGGGACTAAAGTAGTCGCGACAAGTCTGGGCTAAATCCCGCCCCGTTGCCACCCCCAACCGCACACACAACGATTGCAGGAGAATTGCCATCAAATTTGAGAGCAAAATCACCGTCAACAGCGTGTAACCAAACCGAGCCCCTCCAGCAATGTCGGTGGCCCAGTTACCCGGATCCATATAGCCCACGGATACCAAATATCCTGGCCCTGCATAGGCCAACATTTTTCGCCAGAAATTGCTGTCCTTGGGGATTGGAATGGAGCGGTGGACTTCGGACAGGCTAGGTCTGCGGTTAGCGGGAGACATGATTGATTCTTTTCATAATCTTTTCACAATTTTAGCCCGTCCCTGGCAGCGAGTTGAGAACCCGTCCGACTCAAATCTCGGCTTTCTCCTCCTCTCTCGACCCTTAAAACAAGCTTGAGTGCAAACAAGGTCTCAGATTGCCCCATAGAATTGAGCTATGGTGCAGTTTACTGGAGTCAGGGTATGGAGGTGCGCGCAGCCGTTGCTTGGGAAGCAGGTCAGCCATTGAAGATTGAAATGGTGGAGCTAGAAGGCCCTAAGGCGGGAGAAGTGATGGTTGAACTCAAAGCCACGGGGGTTTGCCACACCGATGCCTACACCCTCTCCGGGGCTGATCCCGAAGGTCTATTTCCTACCATCCTGGGTCATGAGGGGGCTGGGGTGGTGGTTGAGGTGGGGCCTGAGGTCAGAAGTCTCAGACCTGGTGATCATGTCATTCCTCTCTACACCCCGGAATGTCGTCAGTGCAAATTTTGTCTCAGCGGCAAAACCAATTTGTGTCAAGCCATTCGCTCGACCCAAGGTCAGGGTGTCATGCCCGATGGCAGTAGCCGCTTCTCCCAATCTGGGCAGAAGATCCATCACTATATGGGAACCTCGACCTTTGCTCACTACACGGTTCTGCCTGAAATTGCCGTTGCCAAAATTCGTGAAGATGCTCCTTTTGATCAGGTTTGCTTGATCGGCTGCGGTGTCACCACCGGTATTGGTGCGGTCATCAACACTGCTAAGGTGGAGCCCGGTGCCAATGTCGTCGTTTTTGGTTTAGGGGGCATTGGATTAAATGTGATCCAGGCAGCCCGGATGGTTGGGGCCAGCCAGATTATTGGGGTGGATATGAACCCAGCCAAACGAGGGCTGGCCGAAAAATTTGGCATGACCCACTTTGTGAACCCTCAGGAGGTGGAAGGGGATCTGGTAGCCTATTTGGTGGCGCTGACCGATGGCGGTGCTGACTATAGTTTTGAATGCATTGGCAATGTCAACGTGATGCGGCAGGCCTTGGAGTGTTGTCACAAGGGTTCGGGGGGTGTCCGTCATCATTGGTGTTGCCGGAGCAGGGGAAGAGATTAGTACCCGCCCCTTTCAACTGGTAACCGGACGAGTTTGGAAAGGCTCTGCCTTTGGGGGGGCCAAGGGTCGTCGGGATGTGCCGAAAATCGTCGATTGGTATATGGAGGGCAAAATCCAGATCGATAGTCTGATCACCCATACGGTGCCCTTAGAGCGGATTAATGATGCCTTTGACTATATGCATCAGGGACTCTCGATTCGCACGGTGGTCACCTTTTAGTACCTTGCTCCACCCACTCCCCCTGCAAGCTTTCTGCACACCCTCTGGGTCTGTCAACTTTTAGTGAATAGAACATGACAATCCTGCCGACATGCACCAGCCAGAGCCGCTGTTTTGACGGCACCATCGGCTTTTACCGTCATTTCTCAGACGTTTGTCGAACCGAAATGCGGTTTTCAGTGTACCTGCCACCCCAAGCGACAGGGGCGACCTTACCGATCGTCTATTGGCTCTCGGGATTGACTTGTACGGAAGAGAATTTCATGATCAAGGCGGGGGCACAACAGTTTGCTGCCCAGTATGGGTTGATCCTGGTGGCTCCCGATACCAGTCCCCGCAATCTCGGCCTTCCCGGTGAGACCGAAACCTGGGATTTTGGTGCCGGAGCTGGCTTCTATGTAGATGCCACCACCGATCCCTGGAATGCCCACTATCGCATGTACACCTACGTCACGGAGGAACTGCCAGCACTGATGGCAGCCTTTTTCCCCGGCGATCGCCAGCGCCAGGGGATTATGGGTCACTCCATGGGCGGCCATGGTGCCTTGATCTGTGCCCTTCGTAATCCCGATCGCTACCGTTCGGTCTCGGCCTTTGCCCCGATTGCCGCACCCATGGGTTGCGCTTGGGGACAAAAAGCATTCCGGGGATATCTGGGCACTGACTCAACGGCTTGGCAAGCCTACGATGCCAGTCAAATCGTGATCCATTCTGCCTGGAACCAACCGATATTGATTGATCAAGGAACCGCAGACCCGTTTTTGCCCCAGGGGCAGCTGCTGCCCGAGGTGTTTGAGCAAGCCTGTGCTCAAGCTGGGAAGGAGTTAATCCTGCGCCGCCAAGAGGGATACGACCACAGTTATTCGTTCATTGCCACCTTCATTGCCGATCACCTACGTCACCATGCCATGGCGCTCCGTTAGCGATCGCCTGATTCGTGCTTATTTCTGGAGATTTTCAGATCGTACCCAATCCGTTGCCAAGGTCAACTGCAAATCTTCCGGATTGAAAATAATCAATCGATCAAGGGTTCCTGTCCTGGAATTTGTTGGTTCTCCTAAAATTCCTGCGAGGAGACTGCCCACGCGATCGCCAAATAAGCTCCTGAGCACCTGACGGGCTGTGGCTGTGGCTACGCCACCCCGAACAGTTTGCTGAGTAATTTCACGGGTGGCAGCTCTGACTTTGGAGACCGCTCGAATGGTAAACGTGCGATTGTCAATCACTACCCGATCAGCAATGTAGCGAGCACCGGGAGCCCCATTCCCCATCACGGCTTTGAATTGCCCCTTGAGGCGACTGCCCTTGGGAATGACCACCTGGCCCCTGTCATTACGGACAGGCTCACTGACCACCAAGGTGGCATTCACCGTGTCTCCGGGGGCCAGAATCAGACGCACACTGTTGTTGGCTTGATCCAGGTAGGAGGTGTTAATCTTGGTACCCTTGTCAAGCTGAAGCGGGGCACTCTGGGGATCATTGGGGTCATTGGCTGGGTTGTCGGGGGATGCCCCCCGGTAATTGCACTGCCAACAATATACTGGTTCACTGCCTCCTGACCGGGCAAGGCACTCAACTGCCCCTGACTGACCAGAGCCTGATATATAAAGGCCGCAACATCTCCACGGGTCGCGGTTTGCTGTGGTTCCAGGAACTGGCGATCCGGATAGTTGACGACAATGCGTTTCTGGGTTGCTGCGGCTACGCCATTGGTGGCATAGTCGGGAATTTGGGCAGCATCTTTATAGACCTGTAGAATCTTGGCTGCTGTGCCAGTGGGGGTGAGATCTAAGCCTGCTGCGAGGGAGACCAGCACCTGTACCTTGGGGATGGGTTGACTGGGACGAAATTCACCATCGGGATAGCCAGACATAAAGCCAGTGGTGTAAGCCTGCTCAATGGCTGGGGCTGCCCAGTAACTTCCAGGTACATCGGTGAAGTCTCGCCGGGAACGCACTTGAGACTTCGTAAATCCCTGCCGAATCATCGCGGCAAACTCAGCACGGGTCACTGGCTTATCGGGCTGAAACGTACCATCCGGGAAGCCTTTGATGATGCCTTTATCTGCCAAGCGTTCAATGAAGGGACGTGCCCAGTAGTTAAATGCCACATCTGAGAAATTGGCTGCAACCGCAGGTCTAGAAATGAGCAAGGGTGGCAGGACCGTTGCCGCCATACCAAAGATCACCAAGGCAGTTGGAGCTGACCGATGACGTAGACAATTGCTCATACTTCGATTCCATAAAAACATAGTTACAACGTCTCTGACGTTAGCTAAAAGGTTCCTTCAGTCAGGATGACAGAGAGGCGTTTGAAATCATGTCTAGGCCAATGTTCGACTTGTATCATTCAATTTGAGGGTGGAAAATTCCCAGTCTTGACTGCTACAAGATCCCGGCGATCGCAGCCGGAATAAATTCGGCTTGATCCGTTCCACAGCATTTAGCCCGCCGCTAGAGGCTCGCCGATGTAGTCATTAGCAGACATCAACAGTAATTACTTTGGGGAATTCTTGAAGAACAAACTGGCAATAGCCGCCGCCGCAACCGCACTGGCTAACCACAGCATCCCCCTTTGGTAAGCGGCAAAATCTGGATTATCTGAGAGCACCTTGGCAATTAAATCTGTGCCCCGGTGTGGAGCCCCGATCGCCGCCCCGATAAACGGTTGAATTAACCCACCAAACACACAGGATGCCGTTGCCACCAGGGACGTAGCCAGTGCCTTGGCTCCATTGGGTAGGTGCAATTGGATGGCAGAAAACCCTAGAATCGACCCCCCAGACCAAAGCCCAGGAGAAAAAACATCAGCGTTGCCAGTCCCTGGGAAAGGGAGATCGCCAGCATCACACCGAACAAAAACAGTGAAAAAAAGCCAAATGCACGAGCTGGGAAGACAAAACTCCCCGTTTTTCTGGCCCATGCCCCAGCCAATAATGACCCAACGGTAACACCCAGTGGAATCATCGCATTCATCAATCCGGCTTGCTGAGCAGCATGTTTGAAAAAGTCAATCTGGAATTGAATGTTCCAAAGGTCAGCAAACGCCAGTAAGGTGCCAAAGAGCCCCGTGTAATAGACGAGAGCTGCCCAGAATTGGAGGTTGCCCACGGCGATCGCCAGTGCGGCCCAGAGCGAGATTTTCGGTGGACTTTCGGCGGATGTTGCCTGAGAGGTCTTGCCGACAAAGGTCAGCAGGAGAATGGCACTGATTCCCAGGAGTACCCCCATAATCTGGAATGGCAGACGAAAACTCCCTAGCAAGGGAAATAATCCGCAGACAATCGCCAGCACCGCCCCCGTAACATTGGCAAGGCTCTGACCCAGGGAGGACATAAATGCGAAGTTGTCGGGATAAGTGCGTCCGACTAGGTACATCATGCCGACAAAGGTACTCGACAGTCCCACCCCCAAAAGAATGCGGCCAATCAAGGCTCCCGTCATCCCGGTGCTGACGCTAAACAGAAAAGCGCCTACCGCCGCCACCGTCGCCGTAGCTGCTAACAGCAGACGCGGCGGGAGGTAATCCAAAAGAATGCCAAACAGGAGTTGACTGATGGCATAGGTGATAAAGAATGCGCCACTGAGGAGCCCGAGTTGGGCGGTGTCCAGATGTAGCTCAGCGGCAATGCTCTCGGAGAGTAGGGCAAATAGAACGGCAATCAGAATGCTAACGACGAAAAAGGTTTCCGAGGCTGCCCAGCCAAAATGACGGTTGATCTTGCTCATAGCTTAGGTCTGGTTAGCGATGCGGAAGCACCACTGATTGTGTTGTCGCACCACAGGTTCCATATCGACGGTGGCGATCCGGCCTTGATCGACAATCACCCGACCGTTGATGACGGTGTAATTTGCTTTCTGCGGGGCACAGAACACGACCGCTGCAACGGGATCATGGAGGGCTCCGGCATAGTCAATGGTGTGGAGTTTGATGGTGAAGAAGTCTGCACACTTGCCCGGTTCGAGGGAACCGACATCATCGCGGCCCAGCACCTTTGGCCCCCCCAAGGTAGCAATTTCTAAGGACTCGCGGGCTGTCATCCATTCTCCGGCACGTTTCGGATGAGATTGGGAAAGGAAAAAGTATTTCTGCGGCCCCTCAGGCGGAAGTAATCCCATTTTTAACCGCGCCAGCAGCATCGCCTGACGCACCTCAAGCAACATGTTGGAGGAATCGTTGCTAGCCGAACCGTCCACACCCAGACCCACCTTCACCCCAGCCGCCATATATTTTTTGATCGGGGAGATTCCCGATGCCAACCGCATGTTCGAGTTCGGGCAGTGGGCAACACCGCAGCCTGTGTGGGAGAACTTCTGGATTTCGTCATCATCCACATGAATGGCGTGGGCAAACCAGACATCGTCCCCCAGCCAGTCTAAGGTTTCCATCCAATCCACTGGCCGGAGTTCAAAGCGGTCAAGGGTGAAGCGCTCTTCATCAAAGGTCTCGCACAGGTGGGTGTGGAGTCCAACTTTATAATGGCGAGCCAACTGAGCGGATTCCTTTAACAACCCTGGGGTGACCGAGAAGGGCGAGCAGGGGCCGATAACCATGCGGGTCATGGCACCTACGGAGGGGTCGTGATATCGCTCGATCGCCCGGATACTGTCCTTCATAATCAAGTCTTCATCCTCGACGCAATCATCCGGCGGCAACCCCCCTTTCGACTCTCCCAGGGACATGGAACCGCGACTGCAATGGAACCGCACCCCGATCTCTTTCGCAGCGTCGATCAGACAATCCACCGAATTACCATTTTTGAAAATATAGGAATGATCAAAGACCGTGGTGCAACCTGTCAATGCCAGTTCCCCTAAGCCGATGAGAACACTCAGTCGCGAGGCCTCCGGCGTGGTGTTTGCCCAAATGCGGTACTGCCCTTTTAGCCAAGGAAAGAGATTGTTATTCTGTGCTGCGGGTAGGTTCCGGGTCAGGGTTTGGTTCAGGTGATGGTGAGTATTGACAAACCCAGGGAGGACAATCTGACCCGAGCAATCGACCACGGTGTCCGCCGTCCCAGGCAACTCGGACATGGGGCCAACCTGCTTGATCATGCCATCTTCGGCGTAGATCCCGGCATCCTTCAGCTCCCGCCGTTCCCCATCCATGGTGACGAGAACTTCAGCGTTTTTAGCAAGCAGGGTACGCATGTTTTTGGGGTGATTTTCTGAACTCCCCTAATTATTCCCTATATTCGTCATATTCATCCTCAGATAGCTCCTGAGAACCAAGGCTGGTTGACTGCGTAAAACGATGCCACAACGGGGTGGGCGGGTGGGCTTGACCAGCTTCTTGGAAGTTTGACTCTCTTTTCAGGACTCCGCTGGCATTGTCAGAATTTGCAGTCGGATGGTTTGAGAACTTCCCAACTCTACTTCCAGGATCTCTCCCGATAACCGTTGTAAACAACTTAACAACACCCGCAACTGGGGGGTGCTGGCTCCGGTATCGACATAGAGGCGATCGCTGAGGTTATGGATGCGCTTCCAGGTGAGGTGGAGTTTGACCATGGTTTGCTCCAGTTGAGCCGCTTGACTCACCAATTCCGCCGCAGAATTCAGGCAACCAATCCGTAGGGCTTCTTCGAGGGCCGTTTCTAGATCTAGCGATCCGTGACTCAGGGCTTGCACTTGAGCGGCAGCATCTAAATATTTCGACAGGTAGCGAGCCTCACTGGTTGCTTGCTTCAGGGTGTCAATGTCTGGATTCTCTGCGATCGCCTGTTGGAGTTCCTGCTGATGAGCGGGGGGCAGTTTGGTCATTTCCCGCACCAAAGGTGCCAGATAGCCGGGGGGGGAGAACATTGGTAGCCGCCAATCCTCGCACGGTTTCGGGGAGCAGGTCAGAACTCATAGCCGTCCATTCATCGGACAACTGCCGAACTTCGCGCCGGGTAATTTTGGGACGGGGGTGCCCGGTTGCTTCTGATTCCTTGGCAAGATCGCAGACCATTTGTTGGACTTCCGGAGCCGCTTGGGCGGTTTCCACGAAGGCACGCTTGCTAAAACGATTGACGGAGCTGGGTTCCAGATAGCCCTCGGTTAACAGCGTATCGGCACTGTCCGCCAGTTCAATCAGCGAGTAGGCTTGGCTTTTGCTGATCTCCCGGTCTTTAAGCCAGTTGAGAAACGCCCGTTTCCCCGGCCATTGCCCACTCGTTTCTCGCGATCGCGCACGGCACGGACAATCCGCCCCCGCCAAATATCCGTTTGCAGATCAAAGCGATCGCACACCTGCCAGGCTGTTTCCAGCTGCTGCAAAAAAGTGCCCTCGGAGACTTGCTCATCTGCTGGATCGGGCAGTTGAAAGTTCAAGTCTAGGTCATTGGCGAGAACCGTCTGCACAGGGTCTGTCGGCGGTGAAGTCAGGGAAGGCATAGACAAAATCGCAGCATTGCCGACCCATTATCTCTTATCAGTCCCCTGAATCCATCGGTGAGCTGGGGGGCAGGGGCGAGTAGGTGGGCTTGACCTTGGCACGGAACAGTAAGCGATCGCCATGGTAATAACCAGCATGGCAAATGGTGACGCGATCGCCCGGTTGGGCAATGCCTTCTAGTAAGTCATGGTGGCGGGGATCGTAGTCCACCTCAGCGGCAACGGGGGTCGAGCGATCGCACCCCCCGAGTGGGCCAATAGCTTCTCCAGAGGCTGGAGCAGAGGCAGTAACTTGGTCGCGGCAAACTGCGGATCAGACCGAACCGCATGGGCAGCGGTCGGCCAATAAAGCATCCAGGTTTCCAAAATCTGAAGGGCTTCCCGCTGTAATTCCTGGGGGAGGGTTTGTTGCTGCTGGGCCAGTTGTTGCTGGAGATGGGCATACTCTTGCTGGAGGGCAAGAATTTGCCGTTGGAGGTTGGCAATGGTGTCCTCCGGTGAGTCTGAGAAGGACATCGACCCAGAGAAGCGGCTGAACAATTCTGGCAACCCTACCTGCAAGGCCAGACTCAACTTATGGAGAGGGTCCAGTCGCATCTGCCTGATCTCGCCTCGCCGCAGCTGTTGAATCTGCCACATCGACACCCCCGCCTGATGACTGAGTTCCCGGAAACTGGCGATTCCGGCCTGTTGCATCCAGTCCTGTAATTGTTGGGTTCTATTTAAATCAATTGGATGAGGCATGGATTCTTCAGGTGGATGTTCGCTAGTAACACGATTGACAGGCTAGGTCTGTGCCAGAATGTAAGGTGTTTTTGCAGGTCAGCAAAATAAAGAGAGTAAGCACAATCAATGGAAGCAATCTATCAATATGCCTGGCTGATTCCCGTTCTGCCGCTGGCAGGTGCCATGATCGTCGGCTTAGGTCTTATCTCTTTTAACCAGACTGTTAATCATCTGCGTCAAGGTAATTCTATTTTTATCGTCTCTCTTCTGGGAACCGCGATGGTGCTATCCTTCGGGTTGCTCTGGAGTCAGATTCAAGGCCATCCGCCCTACTACCAAAGCATTGATTGGGCGGCAGCCGGAGACTTCCATCTCACGATGGGTTATACCATTGACCATCTATCCGCCCTGATGCTGGTGATTGTCACCACGGTGGCTTTTCTGGTGATGGTTTATACCGATGGCTACATGGCCCATGACCCTGGCTATGTTCGCTTCTATGCTTACTTGAGTTTATTCAGCTCCTCCATGTTGGGCTTAGTAATCAGCCCCAACCTGGTACAAATCTATGTGTTTTGGGAACTGGTGGGGATGTGTTCCTACCTGCTGATTGGTTTCTGGTTTGACCGTCAAGCGGCTGCCGATGCCTGCCAAAAGGCATTTGTCACCAATCGCGTCGGTGACTTCGGCCTCCTCTTGGGCATCCTAGGTCTTTACTGGGCAACGGGGAGCTTTGACTTTGTCACCACGGGCGATCGCCTGCAAGAGCTGGTGAGCACCGGCGGTATTAGTAGTGGCTTAGCCCTATTATTTGCCATCATGATCTTTCTCGGCCCCGTAGCGAAGTCGGCTCAAGTTCCCCTCCATGTGTGGCTCCCCGATGCCATGGAAGGCCCGACACCGATTTCAGCCCTGATTCATGCGGCAACCATGGTGGCGGCAGGGGTGTTTCTGATTGCCCGCATGTTCCCGCTGTTTGAAGGTATTCCCGCCGTGATGAATGTGATTGCTTGGACGGGAGCCGTGACGGCCTTTGTCGGAGCCACCACTGCCATCACCCAAAATGACATCAAGAAAGGTCTTGCCTATTCCACCATGTCCCAGTTGGGCTACATGGTGATGGCAATGGGAGTGGGAGCCTATGGAGCTGGTTTATTTCACCTGATGACCCATGCGTTTTTTAAAGCGATGCTGTTCCTGGGATCAGGAGCGGTGATTCACGGCATGGAAGCCGTAGTGGGTCATGACGCCACCTATGCCCAGGACATGCGGATGATGGGGGGTTTGCGCAAGTTTATGCCCCTGACCGCCCTCACCTTCTTTGTGGGAACCTTGGCGATTTGTGGGATTCCCCCCTTCGCTGGGTTTTGGTCTAAAGATGAAATTCTAGGCTCCGTGTTTGCAGCCAATCCCCTGCTGTGGGTAATTGGCTGGGGTACAGCTGGGATTACGGCTTTTTATATGTTTCGGATGTATTTCACCACCTTTGAAGGTAGTTTCCGGGGTAATGAGTCCGCGATTCGTCACCAACTTCAGGCGGAGAAACTCCAAAGTTTAGGTTTAGCCTTTGGGCCGGGGGCGATGGATCCCCGAGAGCTAACCGTAGCCCCCGAAACCAGCCATGCTCATCAGGCTCACTCAGATCATGGTGACGATCATCATCCCCACAGTGAGTTCCCCCATGAAGCGCCGATCTCGATGACCTTACCGCTGCTGATTTTGGCAGTGCCCTCCGCTCTGATTGGACTGGTGGGGATGCCCTTCAATAACTACTTTGAGGCATTTATCCATCCCGAAACCATGGCGGCAGTTCACGAAGCAGCGGCGGCTGAATTTGACTGGACTGAGTTTTTAACCATGGCCGGAAGTTCTGTCGGCATTGGCCTGATTGGGATTAGTCTGGCCATCTTGATGTACCTGACCCACAAGATTGACCCAGGGGCGATCGCGGCCAAAATTCAACCCTTGTACCAGCTCTCGAAGAACAAGTGGTACTTTGATGAGGTCTATGAGGTGCTTTTCATTCGCGGGGTGCGGCGACTGGCACGGCAAGTCATGGAAGTTGACTACCGGGTGGTGGATGGGCTGGTCAACCTCACCGGCCTAGTGACCCTGATTACGGGGGAAGGTCTAAAATATTTGGAAAATGGTCGGGCACAATTCTACGCTCTGATAGTATTTGGAACAGTTCTGGGTCTGGTAATTCTCTCGACTGTGACCTGAATGCAAAAATTGGCGCTGATGACGAGGGGATGATTCCCCGTTTTGGCAAAGCTCACGTTGCAAAATTCCAGACTTTCAAACTCCCTATCTACCGGACGATGAACATCGCAGATTTTCCTTGGTTGACCACGTCCATTTTGTTTCCCATCGGGGCCTCCCTGCTGATCCCGATCATCCCGGACAAAGACGGCAAAACCATCCGCTGGTATGCGTTAATTATTGGCCTGCTCGATTTTGCGCTGCTGGTCTATGCCTTCTACACCCGTTACGACCTTTCCAGCTCTGAGATGCAGTTGGTGGAAAGCTATGCTTGGGTGCCCCAGCTCGATCTGAATTGGACGGTAGGGGCAGATGGTCTATCCATGCCCCTGATTTTGCTCACAGGTTTTATTACCACCCTGGCAACCTTAGCGGCATGGCCCGTGACCCTAAAGCCGCGGTTGTTTTATTTCCTGCTGCTGGCGATGTATGGCGGCCAGATCGCTGTGTTCGCCGTCCAGGATATGCTGCTGTTTTTCCTGGTTTGGGAACTGGAGTTGATTCCGGTCTATCTGCTGCTGGCTATCTGGGGGGGGTAAAAAGCGGCTTTACGCGGCCACTAAGTTTATTCTCTACACCGCAGGCGGTTCCCTGTTCATTCTGGTGGCGGCCTTAGCCATGGCATTCTATGGCGATACGGTCACCTTTGATATGCGATCGCTGATGACCAAGGACTTCCCCATCGCCTTTCAGATGTGGCTCTATGCTGCATTCATCATTGCCTACGGTGTCAAGCTACCGATTATTCCCCTGCACACTTGGCTCCCCGATGCCCACGGCGAAGCCACAGCCCCAGTTCATATGCTACTAGCAGGAATTCTCCTCAAAACTGGGGGGGTTATGCTCTGGTGCGCATGAATATGGAGATGCTCCCCGATGCCCATGCTTTGTTTGCCCCAGTGCTGGTAATTCTGGGGGTTGTGAACATCATCTATGCAGCTCTCACCTCCTTTGCCCAGCGTAATCTCAAACGCAAGATTGCCTATTCGTCGATCTCCCATATGGGCTTTGTCCTGATTGGGATTGCCTCCTTTACCGATCTGGGGCTGAGCGGTGCGGTGCTACAAATGGTATCCCATGGCTTAATTGGAGCCAGCCTCTTCTTCTTGGTGGGCGCTACCTACGATCGCACCCACACCCTGATGCTCGATGAGATCGGGGGGGGGTTGGGCAGAAGATGCCGAAGATTTTCTCCATGTTTACAGCCTGTTCCCTGGCTTCCCTGGCCTTACCCGGCATGAGCGGCTTTGTTGCCGAGCTTATGGTCTTTATTGGCTTTGCCACCAGTGACGCCTATAGTACCTTCTTCAAAATGCCAGTGGTGCTGCTGGCAGCTGTAGGCGTGATTCTGACGCCCATTTATCTGCTGTCGATGTTGCGGGAAATCTTCTACGGCCCCGAAAATCAGGAACTAATTTCCCACGAAGCCCTCGTGGATGCTGAACCCCGTGAAGTCTTTATTATTGGGTGTCTGCTGGTTCCCATTATCGGAATTGGGTTCTATCCCAAACTCCTGACTCAGATCTACGACAGCAAAACCATGCAATTAACCGCACGACTGCGGGCGTCTATCCCGGCAGTGGTTCAAAAACAACTTACCCCCCCCCTCCAGCCCTAGCCATGCACTCCCTGGGACTGGAAACCATGCCGATGCTGCACGCCCCAGTTATTGGCCAGTAAATCCTGGACAACCTCACTGGACAACATTAAAAGAGGCTACTGAATTCAGTAGCCTCGTTTTTTTATCCCGAAGGAAAATGGATTCTTTTTCCCTCCCCTTACCAAGGTGGGGGTTAGGGTGGGGTGCATGATCAAGGGATACCCAGCGTAGCCTGAACTACCTGGACTACTGAGAAACAGCTAGGAGAAAATCGGGGCTTTGGGAATTGCGATCATCAGTACAGGTTATTTGTGATGCTCGACCTGACCCTTTTAAAACATCCTCTGATGGTTCCCGGTGCAGAGAGAGATCAGGCTTCAGGGGTGTTCCTTGCTGGATATACAATTGAGCCATCTTCAGTCATCTCCCGATTGAAAACCGATTCTCTGTTTTATCGCTTATTCTCCACGGCTCCTCATTTGCTGTTTGAATTGCTGGGAGATTCTCCGCCGGTTCCCTATCAGTTCCAATCCGTGGAAGTTAAGCAAACCGCCTTCCGACTGGATGGGATTTTTTTGCCCCCGGCTTCTGATCCAGACTTGCCAATCTATTTTGTAGAAGTCCAGTTTCAGCTTGATCCAGATCTTTATCGGCGTTTGTTTGCGGAAATTTTTCTATTTCTGGCTCAAAATCCCAGGATTCGTCATTGGAAAGCAGTGGTAATTTTGGCACGGCGATCCATTGAACCGAAGCAGAAGCTGGCCTATGTCTCACTATTAGAGAGCGATCAAGTGGAGCGCATCTACTTAAATCAACTCCCCCCAGACTCGGGATTACCCGGCATTAATTTAGTGAGGTTAGTGGTGGCGTCTCGCAGGCAGGCGGCGAAGCAAGCCCGTAAACTCCTGACGCAGGTTGAGCAAGGTGAGCCGTGGCTGCCGCAGGGAGTACTATTGGAGTTAATTGAGACGATAATGGTCTACAAGTTTTCTGAGTCTAGCCGGGAGGAAATCGCCAAGATGCTGGGGTTAGCAGAATCCATTACCCAAACCAGGGTTTATCAGGAAGG